>NZ_SISL01000170.1:0-11735 GCF_004307965.1 Verrucosispora sp. SN26_14.1
CGGCGATGGCGTCCGGACCGGCCGCCCGGCGCCCGTCGACGCCGACCCACTGCACCGCCTCCTCGCACTCGGCCTCGGTCAGCCCGAGCCGGTCGAGGTCGGCGAACTGCCAGGGCAGCACCGTGGCGCCGGTCGGAATCCGGCGCTCGATGAACTCGGCGCAGCGGGTGCAGAACGCGCAGTCCCCGTCGTAGACGAAGGTCGACCTCTCCATGCCTGCCATCCTCCCCCGCCACCGGCCCGTGCACACCACGGTGTCCGGCGTGCCACTTGCAGCCGTGTCGTACGTGTGTTCGAATGATGGTCATGCGCTGGGAGAACCTCGCCGCTCCCCCGGACGAGGGAGATCCCGGAAGGGCAGCGCCAGCGACGCCACCCCTGCCGCTGGCGCTGCCCGACGCGATCGTGCGCACCTTCGACACCCCCGACTTCGCCGGCATGACCTTCTACGAGGTACGCGCCAAGTCGATCCTGAACAAGGTCCCGGGCACCTCCCGCGTGCCGTTCGAGTGGACGATCAATCCATACCGGGGATGCAGCCATGCCTGCGTCTATTGCTTCGCGCGGAAGACCCACACCTATCTCGACTTCGACGCCGGGGCGGACTTCGACCGGCAGGTGGTCGTCAAGGTCAACGCCGGGGAGCTGGTCCGGCGGGAGGTGGCCGCGCCGCGCTGGCGGGGCGCGCACCTGGCGATGGGCACCAACGTCGACTGCTACCAGCGGGCCGAGGGCCGCTACCGCCTCATGCCGCCGATCATCGAGGCGCTGCGCGACTTCGCGAACCCGTTCTCGATCCTCACCAAGGGCACGCTGATCCTGCGGGACCTGCCCTTGTTGCGGCAGGCGGCCGAGGTCACCCGGGTCGGCGTGTCGTTCTCGGTGGGTTTCGTCGACGAGCGGCTGTGGCGGTCGGCCGAGCCCGGCACGCCGAGCCCTCGGCGGCGGCTCGACGCCGTACGCCAGCTCGCCGACGCAGGCTTCGCGGTGGGCGTGCTGATGGCGCCGATCCTGCCCGGCCTCAGCGACTCCGACGAGTCGATCGACGCCACCGTGGCCGCGATCGCCGCCGCCGGTGCGGCCAGCGTGACGCCGCTCCCGCTGCACCTGCGTCCCGGCGCCCGCGAGTGGTACGCGCACTGGCTCGCCCGGGAGTATCCCGCCCTGGTGCCCCGCTACCGGGAGCTGTACCGGGCCGGCGCGTACGCCCCGCAGTCGTACCAACGGGAGCTGACCGCACGGGTGCGCATCGCCGCCCGGCGGCACGGGCTGTACCGGCCGGATCCGGGTGAGCACCGTCAGGTGACCACGCCCGCCCCGGCCGCCCCCGAACAGCTCAGCCTGCTCTGAGGGCCCTCCGGGCGCGGATAGAGTCGGCTGGTGCGTACCGCTCAGCAGATCCTCGCCGACTCCGCCGTGATCGCCGTCGTGGGCGCGTCCCGCGACCCGAGCAAGGCCGCGCACGCCATACCGGCCGAGATGCAGCGGTACGGGTGGCGGATCGTCCCGGTCAATCCGACCGCCGACGAGTTGTTCGGTGAACCGGTCTACCGCTCCCTGGCCGACATTCCGCACCCGGTCGACCTGGTCGACGTGTTCCGCCCGGCGGAGGACGCCGTCGAGGTGGTCCGCCAGGCGGTGGCGATCGGCGCCCCGGCGGTCTGGTTGCAGCTCGGCATCGTCTCCGCGCAGGCGCGGGAGATCGCGGAGCAGGCCGGCATCGACTACGTCGAGGACCGCTGCCTCATCGTCGAGCGCGCCGCCGCCGGCCTGACCCGGCTGGACTGAACCGGCGCGGTCTCGCTGCCGCCGGTGCAGCTCAGCCGATGCGGTCCGTTCGATGCGGTCCGTTCGATGCGGTCCGTTCGATGCGGTCAGAGAGACCCTCGGCGAAGCCGGGTGGTGATCCGGCGACCGACGTGCGGTACCTACACGGGCCCTATCGAGCTGAGAGCGAAGACGGATCGCACGGTCCGCAGCGTGTCGGCCGAAAGCGACGACGGCACAAACGGTTCAGCTCGACAGGGATCCCGGAGGTCCCCACCCCCAATGCGACCGACAGCCGGAGGCGACGACGGCGCATACGGTTCAGCTCGACAGCCCCCGAGGACCGTTGGGCAGCTGGGCGGGACCTTCCTGACAACCGTGGGTACAGAGTCCATCACTGCGGGTAACGTCGACGAACGTGAGCCAGCCACCGGAGCCGGATCAGCCGCCGTCGCCCTACGAGCCGCCGCCGGGCGGTCACCAGCCACCGCACGCGCAGCCGTACGGCGACCGGTACGGCCCGACCGGTGATCAGTACGGCCTGCCCGAGGGTGACCCGTACGGTCGGCCCTCGGGAGAGCAGTACGGGCAGCCTGCGTACGGACAGCCGTCGTACGAGCATCCGGGGCAGCCGCCGCACGGGCAGCAGTGGGGTCAGCAGCCGCCGTACGCGCCGCAGGGCCCGTACGGGCAGTACGGGCCGCCGTCACCCCAGCCTGGCAGCGGAGGCGGCGGCACGAACGTACTCGCCATCCTGTCGCTGGTCTTCGCGTTCGTCTTCGCCCCGGCCGGCATCGCCCTCGGTCACCTGGCCAAGCGCCAGCTCCGCACCAGCGGCGAGGACGGCGCTCAGCTCGCCACCTGGGGGCTGGCGCTCAGCTACATCTTCACCGGCCTCTACCTGGTGGCCTGCTGCGGCTGGTTGGCGCTGGTCATCTGGGCCGGATCGAGCGGCACGAACACCTGACCACGGTCAGCGGAACTGCGACTCCCGCACGCTGTTGCCACCGTCGACCACCAGCATCTGCCCGGTGATGTACGACGCCGCCGGTGAGCAGAGGAAGGTGATCGCCGCGGCCACCTCGTCGGGGGTGCCGGGGCGGCCCACCGGAGTCCCCAGGCCCTGCTTGATCTCGGCCATCGTGGAGGCGGCGGTGTAGATGGTGCCGGGCGCGACCGCGTTGACGGTCACCCCGTCGGCGATCATCTCCATGGCCAGAGCCCGGGTCAGGCCCACCACCCCGGCCTTCGCCGCCGCGTACGCCGCCTCGGTGGGCAGGGCGTTGACCGGCCCGGCGGTGGCTGCCAGGTTGACGATGCGACCCCAGCCGCGTTCGGCCATCCCGCCGATGAAGGCCCGACTGCACAGGAACGCGGTGGTCAGGTTCCGGTCGATCTCGGCACGCCACTCCTCGTAGCTGAGCTGGGCGACCGGCCGGAGCACCTCCGGGCTCGCCCGGCTGGCCAGCCCGGCGTTGTTGACCAGGACCTCCACGTCGCCGAGCTGCTCGGCGACGGCGTCGGCCAGCGCGCCGACCTCCGACTCGTCGGTGAGGTCGGCGACGAACCCGGTGACCCCGAGTTCACCGGCCCGCTCGTGGATGCGGCGGGTGGTCGAGACGATCGCCACCCGGGCGCCGAGGTCGGTCAGTCGGCGGGCGGTGGCGTACCCGATCCCGTCCGCGCTACCTGCCCCCGTCACCAGGGCGACCTTGCCGTCCAGTCGCATGGTCACCGGCTCGGGCAACGATGCCGGGGCGTCGTCCTCCGCCGCGCTCGGTGTGGTCACCGGGCGGGGGCGGCGGGCCACTCCCGGGCGGCTGACGTCCCGCCTCGGTCTGCTGCCGGAACGGTCCGCCGCGCGCGCGTCAATCCCCATGCCGCGATCCTGCCTGCTGCCGCCGTGCCGGGCAACGCGCACCCGCTGCCGGGCGCGTCGCGCCCTACCCCGCGATGGCTACCCTGGCTGCCACCACATCGCGACGGAAGTGAGCCCGATGACACAGCCCCCACCGGCCGGTGGCTGGCCCGACCCCGCGTCGGCCGGTCAGCCTTCCAGTCCGCCGGCCGATCCGCTCCTGTCGGTCCCCTCCCAGCCCGCCGGGTACGACCCGTACCAGCCGGCCGATCCCTACCCGCCGATCGACTCGTACGCGGCGAAGTCTGATCTTTCGCCGGCTCCCGCGCCGTACCCGCCGCCCGGTTACCCGCCGCCGGTCCAACCCGGATACGGCTACGGCTACGGCTACCCGCAGCGGAGCACCAACTCGCTGGCCCTGGTGGGCCTGATCCTCTCGTTGATCGGGATCGGCTCGTGCATCACCGCTCCGATCGGCGCGATCATGGGGCATGTCGCCATCCGCCAGATCCGGGAGACCGGCGAGGAGGGCGAGGGGATGGCGAAGGCGGCCATCATCGTCGGTTGGATCATCACCGCCTTCTTCGCGCTGGTGGTACTCGTCTACGTGGCGATCTTCGTCATCTGGGCCACCGCCGTGACCACCGTCTGAACAGGTGGGCCCGCCCCGGCCGGGATTCGGGGCGGGCGGCCGGTCCGGCGGTCGTCACGTCGGTGGGAAAGTCGAGGTTCGGCGGGACCGGCGATCACGGTAATCTCGTGCCGTGACCGGGGTGGATGGACCTGCGGATGACGTCACCGGCCGTCGACTCGTGCTGGTGACCGGAGCGAGTTCCGGCATCGGGCTGGCGGCGGCGATCGACCTGGCGCGCCGGGGTGACCGGCTCGTGCTCGTCGGGCGGGACCCGGCCCGGCTGCGGGCGGCCGCCGACGAGGTACGCGAGGCGTCCGGCGAGCGTCCCGAGACGTTCCGCGCCGACTTCGCGGCCCTGGACGACGTACGCCGGTTGGCCGAGCAGGTGCGGGCCGCGTACGACCGGATCGACGTGTTGGCCAACAACGCGGGTGCGATCGTGCTCCAGCCGATCACCACGGTCGACGGTTTCGAGCTGTCCATCCAGGCCAACCATCTGGCGCCGTTCCTGCTCAGCAACCTGTTGGCCGACCGGGTCGGGCGGATGGTGGTGACCGCCTCGGGCGCGCACCGTAGTGGTTCGTTGGATCCGGACGACCTGAACCGGCCGCTGCGGCGGTACCGCCCGATGGGCGCGTACGGGACCAGCAAGCAGGCCAACATCCTGTTCACGGCCGAGGCGGCCCGGCGGTGGCCGGCCGTCGACTCGTACTGCTTCCATCCCGGCGTGGTGCGGACCCGGTTCGGCAGCGACAGCCGGTTGGTGGCCCTGGGGATGCGGTTGTTGCCGCTGCGCGGCCCGGTGAAGGGGGCGCAGACGCTGGTGTGGCTGGCCAACCAGGATCGGGCCCGCCTGGTCGGCGGCGGTTACTACTTCGACTGCCGACCGCGTCGTCCGCTGCGCAAGGCGTCCGATCCGCAGCTCGCGGCCCGGCTCTGGGCGGCCAGCGCGGCGGCGGTCGGCCTCCCCTCCTAGCGGGTGACCCGGCGGGCGGACCGGGCGCTGGCCAGTACCACCACGGCGACACCGACCAACAGCAGCAGCAGGCCGGGCACGCTCGACGCGGCGGGCAACTGCCCCAGCCAGGCCCAGCCGATGAGGGCGGCGCCGGGCGCCTCCAGCAGGATCAGCACGCTGACCGTGGTGGCCGGGATCCGCCGCAGCGCGTAGCTGAACATCGAGTGGCCGAGCAGTTGGGCCCCGGCGACAAGCGCGATCACGGCCAGCCAGGTGCCGGTGTCGAAGCCGCCCAACGGCACGCGGCCGACCAGGCAGATCACCAACAGGACGAGTCCGCACACCGCGTAGCAGATGGTGGTGTAGGTGGCGGTGCTGACGGTGACCCGGGCACGCTCGCCGAGCGCGGTGTAGACCGCTCCGAACAGGCCACCGGCGAGGGCGAGCAGGTCGCCGGCGAAGGCGGTGCCGGAGACGGTGAAGTCGGCGCCGGTGGCGAGGACCGCGCCGAGCACCGCCACTCCGATGCCGGCCCAGACGCCCAGCGGCAGTCGGCGGCCCTGGAGGCGGGCGATCAGCCCCTGCCAGACCGGTTGGGTGGCGACCAGGGCGGTCGCGGCGGCGACCGTGGTGAGCTTCGCGCTCGGCATCCAGGTGGCGAAGTGCGCGGCCAGAGCGACCCCGGAGAGTACGCAGAAGGCGCCCTGACGCCGGTTCGCGCCGGTCAGCAGGGAGCGGAACTCGGCCCGTCGGCGGGTGAGCGCGTACGGGCTCAGCACGGCGACCGAGAGCACGTTGCGCCAGAAGGCGATGGCGAGTGCGGGCGCGGCGGCGAACGCGATCAGCGGCGCGGACGAGGAGACCGCCACCACGGCGACGGCGAGTGCGCCGGTGGTCAGCAGGTCGACCGGGGGACGGTGTGGTTCGGGTGGCACGAGACGCAATCCTCACACGACCGCGATGACCACTTTCCGTCAGCGGTCCGTTACGATCATGCGCAGCCCGTCGGGACCCCCCTCACCCCGTCCGGAGGCGCTCCCCCATGCCCAGGTTCCAGGCGGTGCTGTTCGACTTCTTCGGCACGCTGACCCGTCCGGTCCAGCGCGGTCCCGGTCACCGCGTCACCGCCCAGTTGCTCGGTTGTCCGCCGGACATCTTCGTCGAGCTGCTCGACCGCACGTTCTACGAGCGCGCCGCCGGGCGCTTCGGCAGTGCCGAGGCGACCCTGCGCTGGCTGTGCGAGCAGGCCGGCGTACGGCCGACCGAGGAGGCGCTGCGGGCGGCGGCCACGGCCCGGTTGGACGCCGTACGGGGCGACACCCGGTTGCGGGACGAGGCCGTCCCGACGTTGCGGGCGCTGCGGGACCGGGGCATCCGGACCGGTGTGATCAGCGACTGTACGCACGAACTGCCGGTGCTCCTGCCGGAGTTGGCCGTCGCGCCGCTGCTGGACGTGCGGATCTACTCGGTGCAGGTGGGGCGCTGCAAGCCGGACGCGGCGTTGTACCTGGCGGCGTGCGCGCGGCTGGGCCTGCGTCCGGAGGACTGCCTGTACGTGGGCGACGGCGGCAGCCAGGAGCTGACGGGCGCGCGACGGGCCGGGCTGAGCGCGGCCCGGTTGGCCGCCCCGGACCTGGTCGATCATCTGGTCTTCAACGTCGACACCGAGTGGACCGGTCGGGCGTTGGGCACCCTCGGTGAGGTCGTCGAGTTGGTCGAGTCGACGGAGGTCGACCGGCGGCAGCGGCTACCAGCCGGGCGGGCCGCAGCGGTGACGGTGCCGTAGCAGGGGCGGCGCTGCGGTCAGCGTCGCCGGACGCGGTGCAGCCGGAACGGCTTGCGGACGGCGCGGACGGCCGGCGTGGGTCGGGGCGGCTCGGCGAGCGAGTCGGCGGGCAGGTCGGCACCGTGGACGGGCGTACCGCCGGGCGAGAGCCGGACCAGGGCGCAGTCGTCGGCGGCCCAGCGGGCGACCAGGTCGGCGGTGGTGCCCGTGGCGTTCAGCCGCTTCGCTCCGACCAGCGGAGCCAGGGTGTCCCACTCGTCGGTGCCGGGCCGCACCCGGGTCACCCGGGCCGGCCAGGTGACGATCGCGCCGCCGTGGTCGCCCCGGAGCGTCACCCGGGCCTCGTCGACCTCGGCCAACCCGGGGGCGGACTGCTCCCCCGGCCCGCTGACCACGAACAGGGCGCTCTCCAGGGGTACGCACCACAGGGCGAGCGACGGTCCACCCGCCACCGCGACCCAGGCCACCGAGGCCTTCTTCATCGCCTCGTCGACCAGGGGGGTGCTCTCACGCTCGTCGGTCACCACCACATCCTCCCGTACGTGTGCCCGGTCGGTCAGCCGACGAACGGCGGCACCAGGATCTCGCCCCGGGCCACCGGCATGACGTGACCGGCCACGCTGGCGCCCAGCGCCGTGCCACCGGCGGCGGTCACCGTGCAGCTCAGCGTCGACGGGCGGCCCATCTCGACGCCCTGTCGGACGGTGTACGTGGAACGGCCCTCGCCGGGCAGCAGGCCACTGGCGACCAGCCACACGCCCAGGCCGAGAGCGGCCGACCCGGTCGCCGGGTCCTCGGGTACGCCGAGGCCGGGGACGAAGACGCGGGCCTGTGCGGTTTGCGCGTCGGCGTTCCAGGAGAAGACGCTCACGTGTTCGATTCCGTACCGCCGGGCCGCCACCGGATTGACCTCGGCCCTCGCCAGCGCGTCGGGGCGCACCGGCAGGAACGGGAACTCCAGCCCGCAGCCGGCCACCCGGGGTGCCGGGCCGAAGTGGTCGCCGGCCGCCAGTCCGGCCACCTCCAGCAGCGGCTCCGGGTCGAACTCGGGCCCGAGGGTGGGGGTGCCGCCGGTCAGCGTGGCGCCGCCGTCGGTCACCTCGATCGGGAGCACCCCGGCACCGCACTCCTGGCTGACCTGACCCGTTCCGAACAGGCCCCGCCGGCTGGCGGTCACCGCCGCTCCCACGCTGGGGTGGCCGGCGAACGGCAACTCCTCGGTCGGGGTGAAGATCCGTGCCCGGTAGGTGGCCCCGACCTGGGTCGCGGGCAGCACGAAGACCGTCTCGGAGAGGTTGAACTCCCGGGCCAGCGACTGCATCTGTTCGGTGGCCAACCCGTCGGCCCCGAAGACCACCGCGAGCGGGTTCCCCGCGTACGGACGGTCGGTGAAGACGTCCACGATCTCGTAAGCCAAGGTCGACATGTTGGTAAAGACTAGGCCCTCCGGGCTGTCCGGAAGTGACAGCCGGGCGCTGACTTCCGCGTACGCCCTAGGCTGGTGCACGTGAGCACGCCGACTCGGGTCTACCTCGCCCGTCTCGCCGGAGTCGCCGTCTTCGATCCGAACGGTGACCAGGTGGGCCGGGTACGCGACGCGGTGGGCCGCCTCCGCGCCGGTCAGCGACCGCCCGAGGTGGTGGGCCTGGTCGCCGAGATCCCGATGCGGCGGCGCATCTTCCTCTCCATCAACCGGATCATCTCGATCGACGCGGACGCGGTGGTGCTGGGCAGTGGCACGTTGAACCTGCGCCGCTTCGAGAAGCGCCCGAACGAGTTGCTGGTGCTCCAGGAGCTGCTCGACCGTCGGGTGCAGCTCGGCCCGGAGAACCGGGCGGCGACGGTGGTGGACGTGGCGATGGAGTGCAGCCGGGCCGGGGAATGGTCGCTGACCCGGGTGGCGGCCCGGGAGCAGACCGGCCGGCTGGCCCGCCGGGGCAACCTCCAGCAGGTCGAGTGGGAGAAGGTTCGCGGGCTCAGCGGCCTCGCCGAGCCCGGGGGGACCGCCAACCTGCTGGCGGTGCTGGAGGACATGCGCCCGGCGGACCTGGCCAACGCGTTGCAGGACCTGCCGGACGCCCGCCGCAACGAGGTCGCGGCGGCGCTGGACGACCCCCGGCTGGCCGACGTGCTGAGCGAGCTGCCCGAGCGCGACCAGGTGGAGATCCTCACCGCGCTGGGCCGGGAGCGCGCCGCCGACGTGCTGGAGGAGATGGATCCGGACGACGCCGCCGACCTGCTGGGTGAGCTGCCGCCGCCGGAGCAGGACGTGCTGCTCGACCTGATGGAGCCGGACGAGGCCGATCCGGTGCGGCAACTGCTCAAGTACACCCCGGGCACGGCCGGCAGCGTGATGACCTCGGAGCCGGTAATCCTGCCGCCGGACGCGACGGTGGCGGAGGCTTTGGCCCGGATCCGGGAGCCGCAGCTCTCCCCGGCGGTCGCCGCGCAGGTGTTCGTGTCCCGCGCGCCGATGGCCACACCGACCGGCCGCTACCTGGGCATGGTGCATTTCCAGCGGTTGCTCCGCGAGCCGCCGGCCGACCTGCTCGGCGGGGTGGTGGTCAACGACATCGACCCGTTGCGCCCGGCCACGCCGCTGCCGGAGATCACCCGCCGGATGGCCACCTACGACCTGGTCGCGATGCCGGTGATCGACCTGAACAACCGGCTGGTGGGTGCCGTCACGGTCGACGACGTGCTGGACCACCTGCTGCCTGCGGACTGGCGGGACCGGGACGCCGTGCCGAGCCCTGCACCGGAGGCCGCGAACGGTGCGGCGTCCACCGACGTGAGCACGGAGCGAGTCGATGACTGAGCAGCGGCGGACCGAGCGGCTGGACCTGCCCCGGGAACCGCGCGGCCTGAGGTTGCCCCGGGTCGACCAGGAGACCTTCGGTCGCTGGTCGGAGGCGATCGCGCGGGGCATGGGTACGGCGAACTTCATCGTCTACATGACGCTCTTCATCACCCTGTGGTTCGTCTGGAACACGCTCGCCCCGACGACCCTGCGCTTCGACCCGTACACCTTCACGTTCCTCACCCTGGTCCTCTCCATCCAGGCGTCGTACGCGGCGCCGTTGATCCTGCTGGCCCAGAACCGCCAGGCCGACCGGGACCGGGTGGCGTTGGACGAGGATCGGCGCCGGGCGGGCATGCAGAAGGCCGACACGGAGTACCTGGCCCGGGAGATCGCGGCGTTGCGGATCGCGATGGGTGAGGTGGCGACCCGGGACTTCCTCCGTTCCGAGCTGGCCCGGATGGCCGAGGAGCTGGACGAGGCGGCGCAGCGGCGCCTGCGGTTGGAGCGGCGGCTCCGGGAGGGTGCGGCGGCGCGGGGGGACGACGCCGACCCGCTGGACGAGCCCCGTGACGAGATGGACGGGGACCTCCCCGGGGACGGCCGGCGCGGCAGCGGCAGCCCCCGACACTCCTGACCCTGGTCATCGACTGGCTCACACCGTCGCCGCTGGCGCCGGTGGCGGATCACGACCGACGTAGCATTGCGGGCATGTCAGCTCCCGTCAGCACCGTCCACGACGCCGTCCAGGCCGCCCTGGCCACCGTCAACGACCCGGAGATCCGCCGGCCGATCACCGAACTCGGCATGGTCAAGTCCGCCGACATCGGCGACGACGGTGTGGTCCGGGTCGCGCTGCTGCTCACGGTGGCCGGGTGCCCGTTGAAGGACAAGCTGCGGGCGGACATCACCGCCGCGGTGAGCGCGGTGAGCGGGGTCACCGGCGTCGAGATCGACTTCGGTGTGATGAGCGCCGAGCAGCGCAAGGAGCTCCAGGCCACGCTGCGCGGCGGCGGGGCGTCCGAGGAGCCGGTCATCCCGTTCGCGCAGCCCGGCTCCCGCACCCGGGTGTACGCGGTGGCCAGCGGCAAGGGCGGCGTGGGCAAGTCCAGCGTGACGGTGAACCTGGCGGCGGCACTGGCCGCCCGGGGTCTCTCCGTCGGCGTGGTGGACGCGGATATCTACGGACACTCGGTGCCCCGGATGCTCGGCGCGGACGGCCGTCCCACCCGGGTCGAGGACATGATCATGCCGCCGGAGTCGCACGGCGTGAAGGTGATCTCGATCGGCATGTTCACCGCCGGCAACGCCGCGGTCGTGTGGCGCGGGCCGATGCTGCACCGCGCGTTGCAGCAGTTCCTCGCCGACGTGTACTGGGGCGACCTGGACGTGCTCCTGCTCGACCTGCCCCCGGGCACCGGCGATGTCGCCATCTCGCTGGCCCAGTTGCTGCCCAACGCCGAGATCCTGGTGGTCACCACGCCGCAGGCCGCTGCCGCCGAGGTGGCCGAGCGGGCCGGTGCGATCGCGTTGCAGACCCACCAGCGGGTGGTCGGTGTGATCGAGAACATGTCGTGGCTGGAGCTGCCGGACGGTTCCCGGATGGAGGTCTTCGGCGCCGGTGGCGGCCAGACCGTCGCCGACTCGCTGACCCAGACCATCGGCGCGCAGGTGCCGCTGCTGGGTCAGGTGCCGCTCGACACCCGGGTCCGCGAGGCCGGCGACGAGGGGAACCCGATCGTGCTGTCCGCGCCGGACTCTCCGGCGGCGAAGGCGATGGGCCAGGTCGCCGACCGGCTCGCGCTGCGCCGGGAGTCGCTGCTGGGCAAGCCGCTCGGTCTCACTCCGGCCGGTCGCTGACCGGAAGGCGCGCCGTCAGGTGATCTCGTCGTAGCTGGCGGCGCGCGGGGCCGGCGGGGACGCCGCCGGGGC
>NZ_SISL01000171.1:0-11679 GCF_004307965.1 Verrucosispora sp. SN26_14.1
CCGACCGCCGCCTCGGCGGCCGACCGCCAGTCGGCGTGGTGCCGGTCGGCTCCGCACGGACCGCGCAACACGTCGGTCAGCCGGACCGCCAGCGGCACCAGTCCCGTGGACGCGGCGTGCACCGCCACCGCGACGAGGTTGCGGCGTTCCCGTGCCAGCCAGCCGCGAGCCGCCCGGCGCCCGGCGAAGGTCGAGGTCCGGGGGGTGACGGGCACCCGGACCACCTCCGGGTGGCACAGCCCGACCGCCTCGTCGGCGGTGCGCAGATACCACCCGCCCAACCGGCGCAGCGCCGCCCGGCGGTACGCGGGGGCGTCCTCGGCGGTGCCCCGCTCGGCGGCGTAGCGTGCCATCAGGCTGTGCAGGCGTACCGCCCCGTCCCTGCCCTGCTCGACGAGTTGGGCGCGGACCAACTCGTCCAGTGCGTGCGACGCGGTGGCGACGGGCAGGCCGGCCAGCTCCGCGACGGTCTCGGCGCGGTGCGACACCCCCGGCACGAGCGCCAGCAGCCGGAAGATCCTCCGGGTACGCGCCGGCAGCGCGGTGTAGGCGAGGTGGAACGCGGTGCGGACCGCCGCGCGACGGCTGCCGGGCAGGCTCAGCGCGTCGAGCGGGTTGGCGCCGAGCAGCTCGACGAATTCGCCGATGCCCTGGCTCGGATGGGTGGCGAGGTGGGCCCCGGCGATCCGCAGCGCCAGCGGCAGGCGGTCGCAGTGGTCGACGAGCGCCGCCAGCGCCGCGCGTTCCCGCGTGACCCGGTCCGGTCCGATCATGACGGTCAGCAGCGCCGCCGACTCGGCGGGGGAGAGCACGTCGAGGGCGACGACCCGGACGCCGGGGCAGGAGGTGAGGGCCTCCGGTCGCCCGCGGTGCGTGACGAGGACCGCGCAGTCGGCGGCGAGTGGGAAGAGGCCGCGCAGCGCCGAGGCGTCGTGCAGGTCGTCGATGACGATGAGTACCCGGCGACCGGCGAGGCGGCGCTGCAACGCGCGGGCCCCGGCGGCGGGGGTGGCCGGTGGACGGTCCTCTCCGGCGGCGGTCAGTAGTTCGGCGAGGATCTGCGGCCAGTCGCGGCCTGCGCCGTCGGCCTCACTGGCGTGCACATACCACTGGCCGTCGGGGAACCGGTCCCGCAGGCGGTGTGCGGTGCGGACCGCCAGCGCCGACTTGCCGACGCCCGGTGCCCCGGTCAGGCAGACCACCGGTGGCCCGTCCGGCGTCGCGCGCAGCGCCGCGTGCAGCTCCGCAAGGGAGTCGCCTCGCCCGGCGAAGTCGGCGACGTCCGGGGGTAGTTGGCACTGCGCCCGCCAGCCGCTGCGGGCGGCCACCACGGGACGGTCGGTCCGACGCTGCGGCGTCCGGGGCCGCGCGGCGTCGCCGGTCTCGGCCAGCAGTCGTCGGTACCGCTGCCGCAGCTCCAGGCCGGGCGTCGCGTCGAACTCCTCGCGCAGCCGGTCGCGGGCCCGGTGGTACGCGGCGAGTGCGGCGGCCCGGTCACCGCTGCCGGCGAGCGCCTCCATGAGCTGCGCCCAGAGGCGTTCCCGCTGCGGGTGCGCGACGACGGCGGTACGCAGTTCCCCGACGACCTCGGCATGCCGACCCAGGGCCAGTTCGAGTTCGAAGCGTCGTTCCGTCAGGTGCAGCAGATCCGTCACCAGGCCGGTGACCACCTCCTGCCGGATGCGTACCGACGGCACCAGGGCGAGTGGTTCCCCGCGCCACTCCGCCAGCGCCTGCCGCACCCAGTACATTTCGACGTCCGGTCGCCCGGCGCGTCGTGCCTCCCGGGCCCGCGTCGCCGCCTCGCGGTAGCGGTGCAGGTCCAGTGACCCGGGCGGCACGACGATGCGGTACGCGCCCGGCCGGGTCTCGATCGGCGCGGGCACGTCGGGGCGGATGCCGGCGAAGAGGGCGCGCAGCCGGGAGAGGTGCACGTGGAGGGCGGCCCGGGGGTTCTCCGGGGGTCGGTCGTGCCACGCCGCGCCGACCAGTTCCGGCGCGCCGACCCAGGTGTTCGCCCGCAGCAGCAGCGCCGCGAGGAAGACGCGTTGCTTCGGGGCGGTGACCGGCACCGGGCAGCCGGAGAGCGTCGCGACCAGGGGTCCCAGGACGCGGTACTCGTCGTCGGCGGTCTGCCCGGTTCCGGCTGTCGCGGTCACGCGGCCTCCTGGACGGTGGGCCTTCTATCGTCGCGCCTCGATGTTTCCGGACGGGAAATGCGTGCCGGTCATATTCGTCATGTGGGTTGCAGGGTGGCGAGCGTCGACCGTCGGGGCACGTCGCGCGGGGGCAGGCCGCAGGCCTCGGCCAGAAGCGCGTACGAGCGCACCCGGGCCCGGTGGTCGTGGATCGTGGACAGGACGACGAACTCGTCCACGCCCACCGCCTCGCTCATCGCGGTGAGCTGCCGCGCGACCTCGTCGGGGGAGTCGACCAGGTAGCGCGGCCACTCGGTGCGCTCGGTCGACAGATCCTCGGCGAGACCGGGCAGCTGGGCGAGCGCCACCTCGGCGGGGGGCACGGGTCGCAGGTCGCCCCGCGACATCCGGTGCCGGAAGAGGCGCTGGCTGGCGAAGATCTGCTCCGCCTCCTCGCGGGTCGGCGCGCAGTAGACGCCGATGCCGACCATCACCCGGGGGGTGCCGCCGGTGCGCGGGTCGAAATGCCGCCGGTAGGTCTGCACCGCCTCGGTGACCAGCTCCGGGCGACCGAAGTGCGCGAAGGAATACGGCAGCCCGAGTCGACCGGCGAGGGCCGCGCTGGGCGGACTCGCGCCGAGCAGCCAGACCTGGGGGGTGCCCTCCACCGACGGCATGATGCCGCCCTGGTCGCCGACGGCGCCGAGGAACGCGCGCACCGCGTCGACCTGGTCGCCGAACGCGTCGTCGGAGGAGGTGTAGAGGTGCGGGTTGAGCAGCCGGGCGTCGCGGGAACTGGCTCCTGCGCCCCGCCCGATGCCGAGGTCGACCCGGCCCGGTGCGAGGGCGTGCAGCACCCGGAAGGTCTCGGCGACCTTGAACGGGCTGTAGTACGGCAGCAGCACGCCGCCGCTGCCGATGCGGATCCCCCTCGTCTCACCGCTGAGCCGGGCCACCATGACCTCGGGGGCCGGGCTCGCGAACGACGGCGTGGCGTGGTGCTCGGCGAGCCAGTAGCGGTGATAGCCCAGCGCGTCGGCCGCGCGGGCCAGGTCGAGAGTGTGGTGCAGGGCCTGGGTCGGAGTGGACCCCTCGGGGATCATCGACTGGTCGAGGATCGACAGCTGCACGGGTGCTCCCTGCGTGTCAGGCGTCGGCGGGCAGGCCGACGGGGCGGGTGAGCCGCGCGACGACGGAGGCCAGGCGCTCGTCGAAGGCGGCGGCGTCCAGTGCGGTGGCCAGCTCCGCCCGGCATGCCTGGGCGGCCAGGGCGTGCCGTTCCAGGCCGGGCTCGGTGATCTGGCAGTAGACCCCACGGCGGTCGTGCGCGCAGCTCACCCGGGCCGCGAGTTGCTTGGCGGTCAGGCGGGTGACCAGGCGGCTCATCGAGGACTGGTCGAGGGCGACCGCGTCGCTGAGGTCCTGGATGCGCATGCCCCGAGGGTTGCCCCGGGTCAGCTCGTCGAGCACGAGCAGCTCGGTGAGGGTCAGGTCGAAGTCGCGGGTGAGCCGTCGGTCCAGCGTCTGCCCGAGTCGACCGGTGAGGACGGTCAGCTGCCGCCACAGGGCGAGCAGGTCGGGCTGTCCGTCGCGTCGCTCCGCCATCGGGCCCCCTTCGTCTGCTACCGCCCTACCCTACATGTCGCTGCTCATTCAATGTAACAGCATCTTCTTTTCGTGCCTGACTGCGAGTCGGGGCAGGGAAACGCGTACGGCACGCTGAAGTGCGCCAGAACAATGTGTGCACATGCATGTAGTATCCCAGCGTCAATCCCCGATCACCCGGCTCGGAGGTCCACACCATGTCCAGTGACACGCCGTCTCTGGCCGCAACCGAGGGGGCCGCGTCGCGGCGGGCACCCGACGACGCGCCCGATCCCACCGGCCCGACCCCGGTCACCGACGACCGCCTCGACCCGGCCTTCCTCAAGATGGCCGGGGTCCTGCTGCTGGCCCTGCTCATGGCGCTTCTCGACGAGACGATCGTCAACGTCGCGGTGCCGCGCCTGACCGCGGTGTTCGACGCGCCGCTGTCCACCATCCAGTGGGTCACCGCGGTCTATCTGCTCGCCGTCGCGATGGCCACCCCGGTCGCCGGGTGGGGGGTGGACCGGTTCGGCGGCCGACGAGTGTGGATCTTCGCCGTCGTGCTGTTCACCCTCGGCTCGCTGTTGTCCGGTCTGGCCTGGTCCGCCGAGAGCCTGATCGCGTTCCGCGTGGTCCAGGGGATCGGCGGCGGCATGATCTTCCCGGTCGTGCAGGCACTGATCGCCCGCGCCGCCGGCCCCGCCCGCGTCACCAAGGCGATGGGCCTCATCTCGATCCCGCTCACCGTCGGCCCGGTGCTCGGCCCGATCCTCGGCGGCTTCTTCGTCGACGACATCAGCTGGCGGTGGATGTTCTTCATCAACCTGCCGGTCGGCGTGGTGGCGCTGGTGCTCGCGCTTCGTGTGCTGCCCGCCGACGGTCCCACCGGGGACACCACCGCGCCGAAACTGGACCTGCTCGGCCTGGCCCTGCTCTCGCCCGGATTCGCCGCGCTGATCTACGGCCTCGTCACCGCCGCGCACCGCGGCGACTTCGGTGACGGGCGGGCGGTCACCGCCTTCGTCGTCGGCGCGGCCCTGCTCGTGGCGTACGTGCTGCACTCCCTGCGTACCAGCGCACCGCTGATCGACGTACGGCTGTTCCAGAAGCGCGGGTTCACCATGTCGGTGGTCACCATGCTGCTCGTCGGCGCGGTCGCCAACGCGCTGCTGTTCCTCACCCCGCTCTACTACCAGCAGGCACGCGGGTTCGGCGCACTGCACGCCGGCCTGCTGATGGTCCCCTCCGGCATCCTCGGCGCCGCCGGTGCCATCGCCGTCGGCAAGACCGGTTCCCGCCTCACCGCGCGGGCCACCGCACCGATCGGCATGCTGCTCGCCGCACTCGCCGCGCTGGTGCTCTCCGGCGTCGGACCGGACACGTCGCAGACGGTGACCGCCGTCGCGTTCGGCGTCGGCGGATTCGGGATCGGGTTCACGGTGCCGGGCGTGATGGCGTTCATGTACCTCGCCGTCGGTGACGCCGACGCGCCCCGGGCCACCAGCGCGCTGTTCATCCTCAACCAGATCGGCGGGGCGCTGGGCATCGCCGTGGTGGCGGTCGCCCTCCAGGACCGTCTCGCGGCGGCCGGCACCTTCGCCCCCGAGGCGTACGGCCGGACGTACTGGTTCGTGGTCGGGTTCGCGCTCGTGGCCGGTTTGGCCGCCGCGTTCGTGCCCGGACCGCTGCGCGCGCCACGACAACCCGCCTGACGCTGGGGGCGTCCTCGACCCGGCCGCGAGTGTCCACGGCTAGAACCGGCGGTGGCGGCACCGCGCCGCCGGTCGACGGAAGAGGAGCCCCCGCATGCGCGTCATCCGTTACTCCGAGCACGGCGGTCCCGAGGTGCTGACCGTCGACAAGGTGCCGGTGCCGGAGCCCGGCGAGGGCCAGTTGCGCGTCCGGGTCGAGGCCGTGGGCGTCAACTTCATCGAGACCCAGCTGCGCTCCGGCACCGCACCGTTCCCGTCACCGGTGCCCAGTGCGCCGCGCGGGGACGTGGTGGGCCGGGTGGAGGCGGCCGGCCCGGGCGCGCACCGCTTCGCGGTCGGCGACCGGCTGGCCGCCTGGGGCGTGGCCGACGCGTACGCCGACCACGTCCTCGTCACCGACGGGCAGGCCGTCGCCGTACCCGACGACGTGTCGGCGCCGGTCGCCACCGCGCTCGCCTCGACCGCCCAGGTCGCCGCGAACGTGCTCAGCGTCGGCCGGCTCGCCCCCGGCGAGTCGGTGCTCGTGCACGCCGCCGCCGGGGCGATCGGGCACCTGGTGACCCAACTGGCGAAGCTGCGCGGCGCCGGGACCGTGATCGGCACGGTCGGCTCGCCGGAGAAGGCGGCGTTCGTCCGCGACCACGGTGCCGACGTCGTGGTCGACTACACCGCACCGGACTGGGCCGAGCAGGTGCGGGCGGCGACCGGTGGCGCCGGAGTGGACGTGGTCCTGGACAGCGTCGAAGGGCCGGTGTTCGCACCCAGCCTCGCGTTGCTGAAACCGCTCGGCCGTCTGGTCTACTACGGATTCGCGGGCGCCGACGGCGACGTGGCGCGGGTCGCCCTGACCGATCTGCTCGGTCTCAAGAGCATCGTGGGCACCGCGTTCGACGCCTGGCTCGCCGCCGCCCCCGAGGAGGCGGAACGGCATCAGCGGGAGCTGACCGAGCTGGTCCGGGACGGCCGGCTGCGGGTGGCGGTGCACGCGGTCCTGCCCCTGGAGGAGGCGGCGCAGGCACACCGGCTCATCGAGGACCGCCGCCAGCTCGGCCGCGTGGTGCTGGTCCCGTGACCGCCGTCGAGCACCGGCCGCTGGTGGTGGTCGGTGCCGGCCCGGCCGGTCTGAGCACCGCCATCTTCGCGAGCCTGCACGGGGTGCGTCCCCTGGTCGTGGAGCGCCGCGCCGGCACGTCGACCGGGGTCAAGGCCACCGGTCAGTACCCGCACACCATGGAGGCGCTGCGGGTGGCCGGCCTGGTGGACCGGATCCGCGACCTGAGCCGTCCGGACCGTACCGAGTTCTCCATGGTGCTCGCGCCCCGACTGGGCGGCCCGGTCACCAGGACGCTGGTCAGCGGCCGGGAGCTGACCATGCGGCACGTGTCGCCCGAGGAGTGGGGGACGGCCAGCCAGTCCGGTGCGGAGGCCGCTCTCGCCGAGCGGGCCCGTGACCTCGGCGCCGAGGTGCGCTTCGGCACCCGGCTGCTCGGCCTGGCGCAGGACGACGACGGTGTGACCGCGTTCCTGGAGGAGACCGAGACCGGTACGCGTCACCGGGTGCGGGCGCCGTACCTGGTCGCGGCCGACGGCTGGCGTAGCCCGGTGCGGGAGTCGCTCGGCGTACCCCTGCAGGGGCGTGGCGTGGTGGGGCAGGTCCTGCGGGTGCTGTTCAAGGCCGACCTCAGCGAGCCGCTGGCGCACACGCCCGGTGCCGCCGACGGCTCCCGGTTCGCGGCCTTCCACGTCAACCGGGCGGTGCTGTTCAACACCGAGATCCCCGGCCTGTACGGCTACTTCCGCAACCTCACCCCGGAGCTGCCGGAGGGCTGGCACCGGTCCCGGGAGGCGATCGCCCGGCAGATCACCGTCGACCTGGGACTCGACGCGGACCTGCCGATGGACATCACCGAGTACGGCGAGACCTCGATCGCCTGCGCGGTCGCCGAACGGTTCCAGGTGGAGCGGGT
This sequence comes from Verrucosispora sp. SN26_14.1, assembly GCF_004307965.1. Classification (NCBI taxonomy): domain Bacteria; kingdom Bacillati; phylum Actinomycetota; class Actinomycetes; order Micromonosporales; family Micromonosporaceae; genus Micromonospora; species Verrucosispora sp. SN26_14.1. Next base: position 7,405 of record NZ_SISL01000171.1, read on the forward strand.
GCTGCTGGCCGGCGACGCCGCCCACGTGATGCCGCCGACCGGCGGGCTCGGCGGCAACACGGCGATCATGGACGGGTGGTACCTGGGCTGGCGGCTCGCCGCCGTGGTCCAGGGCTGGGCGGGGCCCGACCTGCTCTCGACGTACCAGGCCGAGCGGGGGCCGTACGCCCGGCTGCTCGTCGAGCAGCAGTTCGCCAACCTGGTCGAGCGGGTGGCGCCGGAGCTGCGCGACGACAGCGTGCCCGCCCCGCTGCCACCGGCCGTGCTCGCCTTCGGCTACCGGTACCCGGCCGGTGCGGTCCTGCTCGAACCCGGCGACGACGGCACGCTCGTGGAGGACCCGACCACGGCGACCGGCCGGCCCGGATCGCGGGCGCCCTTCCTGCCGCTCACCGGCCCGGACGGCGCCGACACCTCGACGACGGCACTGTTCGGTACGGGGTTCGTGCTGCTGACCGGGTCGGCGGGGGCCGCCTGGGCGGAACCGGCGAGGCAGGCCGCCGAGCGGCTCGGCGTGCCCCTGGTCGTGCACACGATCGGCCCGACGGGGGAGTACGCCGACCGGGACGGCCAGTTCGACGCCCGCTACGGCATCGGGCCCGACGGCGCCACGCTGGTGCGGCCGGACCGTTTCGTGGCCTGGCGGGCGGTGGGCCCGTTGCCCGATCCCGAGGCGCGGCTGGAGCAGGTGCTACGGACCCTGTTGCGGCGATGAGACGTGCGCGGTGGCGGCCGGGCCGGGCTCTCACCCGGTGCCGAGGTCACCGGCACCTCGATCGGGATGGTCGGTCCGTCCAGGGCGGACTGACCGGGCCGGCGGCGGGACCTGGTCGGCAGGCCCGTGCTCTCCTCGGCGGGCTCCGCCGAGGACGACGCGAGCGGTTCGGCCGCCCGGGTCTCCGTCCGGGGTGCGGTGGGTGCCGCCACCGCCACCGGTGCGGGTGACCGCTCGTCCGGGGTGGGGGCCGCGTCGGCGGGCAGTTCCGGGGTCTTGCTCCGGGTGGTCGACTGCGACACCGCCGGCTGTGCGCCGTCCACGATGATCAGGTCACCCGGGATCAGCACCACGGCGGTCGTCCCGCCGTACGGCGACTCCTTGAGGTGTACCCGCACCCCGTGCCGGTCGGTCAGCCGGCTCACCACGTAGAGGCCCAGCCGGGACGCGTCGGCGAGGTTGAGCTCGGAGCGGTCCACGATGCGGTGGTTGGCGGCGGCCAGGTCCTCCTCGGTCATGCCGAGTCCTCGGTCCTCGATCTCGAGGGCGAACCCGTTGCCGACCAGCTGCCCGCGCACCTCCACGGTGGTGTGCGGTGGCGAGAACGACAGCCCGTTCTCGATCAGCTCGGCGAGCAGGTGGATGACGTCACCGACGGCCCGCCCGGCCAGCGACACCCCGCTGATCGGAAGCACCTGGACGCGGGTGTAGTCCTCGACCTCACCGACCGCGCCACGGACCACGTCGACCATCGGCACGCTGCGGCGCCAGGCCCGGCCGGGCGTGGAACCGGAGAGCACGATCAGGTTCTCCGCGTTACGCCGCATCCGGGTGGCCAGGTGGTCGACGCGGAACAGGTCCTCCAGTTCCTCCGCGTCCTGCTCCCGGCGCTCCATCGAGTCCAGCAGGGTGAGCTGCCGGTGCACCAGGGCCTGGGTACGCCGGGCCAGGCTCAGGAAGACGTCGCGTACCGCGCGGCGCAGTTCCGCCTGCTCCACCGCGGTCCGGATGGCCGTCTCCTGCACCACGGTGAACGCCTTGCCCACCTGGCCGATCTCGTCGTCACCGAACTGCAGCGGCGGCGCCTCCTTGGCCACGTCCACCTGCTCGCCCCGGCCGAGCCGATCCACCACATCGGGCAGTCGTTCGTTGGCGAGCTGGAACGCGGCGTCCCGCAGGCGTTGCAGTTGCTGCACCAGGGCACGCGCGGTGGTGACCGAGACGATCACCGAGGCGATGACGGCGAGCAGGCCGAGACCGGCGGCGAGCACCAACCGGATGATGACGCCGACGGCCACAGGGGTGGCCCGTTCGACCACGTCGTCACCACCGGCCAGCACGACGTCGCCGATCTCGATCAGCGCCGGCCCGGTGGCGTCGGTCCACCCCTCGACGCTGAACGGCAGCCGCGTGTTGTTGCCGGCCAGCATCACCTGGTTCTCCAGGTCGGCCAGCCGGCGGAAGTTGGGACCGGAGGACATCTGCTGGTAACGGGCCTGATCCGCCTGCGGCAGCCGGACGACCGCCTGCTCGGCGACGAAGTGGCGGGCACCGACGATCCGGGTGAACTCCGCGCGCTCGCTCACGGTGATCCGGCCGGCGGCCAGCACCCCGGCGAGCAGGGCGTCCTCCTGGGACAGCAGTTCCCGGGCCCGGTTGAGCTGAATGAGTTGGGTGGTGTCCTCGGCGACCTGGTCGTCGTCGAGATTGCCCAACTCGTCGTAGACCTGATAGATCGACTCGATCACCCGGGTGAACGCACCGCCGGCCTCGCTGCGGCCGATGTTGCGGTCGTCCACGGCGGCCCGGGTGTCCGACAGCGCGGCGATCCTACGGTTCAGGTCACTGATCCGTTGCTGCAGAGCGTCGCTGCCGAGCAGGCCGACCTGCCAGTGCCCGGCCGACTCCTCGAACTCGGCGGCCAGTTCGTCGGTACGCTGACGCACCTGCACGAGTTCGCCGCGCCTGCGGTCCTCGGGCCGCCCGAGGTAGGCCAGCGAGGTCCGGCGTTCCAACTGCAACTGCAACAGCAGCGGCTCGGTGGGGTCGAACACCCGGACGTCGAGGGCCTGCACGCCGACGAGGTTGACACCCTCCCGGATGGTCACCCAGGCGGTGAAGCTCCAGAGTGCCACCAGCGAGGCCAACAGGGCCACGACCTTGGTACGCAGATTCGAACTGCGGGAACCCATTACACCGTCCCTGGCCCGGAGCGAGTTGATCGGTCAGTCAGGCGGGCGACACACGCACCGACCCCGGCGCACGCTAACAGCGTCACCGTTGCAACTCAAGCGCTCGTGATCATGCCCTGGTGGGGGGCCGCGGGGCCCTTACCGCCACGGCGTGCCGCGCCCTCGGTGAGCGCCAGACGCCGCGCCGCGAGGACCGCCGCGCGCACCACGAGGAGCGGCGTGTAGAGGTCCTTGTCATGCCATAGTGGAGGGTCGGTGGTGGCGCCGACCTGCAGGTGTGGCAGCGCCAGACCGGCTGCCGCCACCGCCTCGGGCCGCCGCCGACCGCCTGCGCCGAGCAGCACGTGCACCGCGTACGCCGTCTCCTCCGCGGTGGTCGACCATCGCCCCCAGCCCCCGTCGTCGCGCTGGGTGGCGAGCACCCACCCGACGGCCCGGTCGACGGCTTCCGCGGCGACCTCCGGCGGTGCGTGCCCGGCCAGCGCCAGGGCGGCGCAGGAGGTGGCGTAGTAGGGCGAGGCGTGCCAGCGGTCCGTCCAGTGACCGTCCGGCTGCTGCACCTCCCGCAACCAGCCACCGAGGGCCGCGACCCGGGCGCCGTACCGGTTCGCTCCCTCACGGGTGTGCCGGGCGTGCCAGCCCAGCGCCTCCAGCACGTGCGCGTTGGTGGTGACCGAGTCGCCGTCCTCCCCGCGCCAGGTGCAGAAGTGGCTGCCGAGGTCGTAGCGGAACAGACTCGCCGGGTCGACCGGCCGGCCCAGCCGGGCCAGGGCGTACAGGGTGGCCGAGGTGGTGTCCGCGTCGGCCGGTAGCCCCGGTCCGGTCGCCGCACCGTCCGGGCCGAGCGCGGCGACCAGTCCGGCCACCAGCGCGGGCGACGGTCGGACCGGCACGCCCGCCCGGATGAGCGTGCCGAGCGTCCAGGACCGTTCGAACACGGTGATCGGGGTGCAACACGGCACCGGGCCCTCGTACCGGGCCACCACCTCGTCCAGGTACGCCCGCGCGGCCCGGTCCGGCGTTCGCCGCTGGTTGAGCCATCGGGCCGTGGCGGCGGGCGAGGCGCCCACCGCACCGTCGACGGGACGCACCTCGTCCCGGGAGGCGGCGTTCGGTCCGAGCACCTCGTAGGCGTGCCAGAGCTTGCGCGGCATCGGACGGTCGGTGGCGAGCAGCGCGGAGACCGCGTCGAGGCGCCGCCGGTCCACCCGGGGCAGCGGATGGGTGGCGAGCAGTGTCGGGGTGTCCCGGTCGCGGAGCCGGGCCAGGTGCGTGTCGATGCGACCGGTCAACGCCGGCACGATCAGATCGGCCGCCGGGGTGTCCGGCAACGGCGCGCCGGCCCCCAGCCCCCGGGCCAGCGCGGTC
>NZ_SISL01000172.1:0-11598 GCF_004307965.1 Verrucosispora sp. SN26_14.1
CGGTGCGGCGGCGGGCGGCGCCTCGGTGGCGGGTGCGGCGGTGTCGGCCTCCTCGGCCGCCAGCTTGGCCTCCAGGTTGGTGACGAACTGGGCGAGCAGCTTGCCCGACACCTCCTTGATCATGCCGCTGCCGAACTGGGCCAGCTTCCCCGAGATCCGCAGGTCGGTGTCGACGCTCACCAGGGTCCGGTCGCCGTCGGGACGCAGGGCGGCGGTGACCACGGCGGCGGCGTTCGCCGCCGAGCGGGCGTCGCGGCCCTTGGCGTCGATCACCGCCCGGTACGCGGCGTCGTCCTTCTCGACGAACTGCGCGGTGCCGGCGAACTCGGAGATGACCGGGCCCACCTTGACCTTCACCTTGCCCTTGTGGACGTCGCCGTCGACGCCGGTGAGACGGGCACCCGGCATGCAGGGGGCGATCCCCTCCAGGTCGGTGAGGACCGCCCAGGCCCGATCGATCGGGATGTTGACCACGAAATCATTGTTGAGCTTCACGATTGACTCTCCTGGAGTGTGCCGAGCGCGGCGGCCACGGTGACGCGGTCGTCGGGGGTCTTGGCGATAGTGCCGATGGTCCGCAGGACGTCGTCACCGGCGAGGTCGGTGGCACCGAGCACGGACAGCGCGGACACCCAGTCGATGGCCTCGGCCATCCCGGGCGCCTTGTCCAGGTCCCGGCCGCGTACGGCACCGACGAACTCGGTCGCGGTGCGGATCAGCGGCTCGGCGGCCGTCGGCACCGCCCGGCGGACGATCTCGGCGGCCCGGTGCGGCTCCGGGAACTCGATCCAGTGGTACAGGCAGCGACGGCGCAGCGCGTCGTGCAGTTCACGGCTGCGGTTGGAGGTGAGCACGACGATCGGCGGGGTGTGCGCGGTGAACGTGCCGAGTTCCGGGATGGTGATGCCGGCTTCGCCGAGGAACTCGAAGAGCAGCGCCTCGAACTCGTCGTCGGCGCGGTCGATCTCGTCGATCAGCAGCACCGGCGGTACCGGCCCCGGATGGCGTACCGCCCGCAGGATGGGCCGTTCCTGGAGGAACTCGGCGCTGAACAGGTCGCCGTCGGTCAGCCGGGACCCCTGCGCCTCGGCGAGCCGGATGGCGAGCAGTTGCCGCTGGTAGTTCCACTCGTAGAGCGCCTCACCGGCGGTCAGGCCCTCATAGCACTGCAACCGGATGAACGTGGTGTCCAGTGCCCGGGCCAGCGCCTTGGCGGCGGCGGTCTTGCCGACGCCGGGCTCCCCTTCGAGCAGCAGCGGCTTGCCGATCCGCACGGCCAGGAACAGCGCCATCGCCAGGCCGTCGTCGGTCAGGTAGTCGACGGCGTCGAGGCGACGCGCGACGTCGGGCGCGTCCTTCACCGGGCCTGCTCCGTCAGCAGTCGCTCGTAGTCGGCGCGGGTGTCCACGTCGATCGGCACCGGCCCGTCCACCGGCAGCTCGGTCACCGGATGACGGCCGGAGTGCAGCAGCTTCCACACGGCCTTGTCGCCGTGCAGGTCGGCCAGGTCGGGGAAGACCGCCCGGCCGAACCGGAACGGGTGCCCCGGCCCGTCGGCGTACCGGCACACCCCGAGCGGCGCGTCCGTGGCGGCGAGCCGCCGCACGTCGTCGGCGCGGACGCCGGGCTGGTCGCCGAGGAGCAGCACGAGCGCGTCGGCGCGCGGGTCGACCGCCCGCACGGCGGTGCTGATCGACGAGCCGCACCCGGTGCTGAAGGCCGCGTTCTCCACCACCTCGCACCCGGTCAGGTCGACCCGGTCCCGGACCTGGTCCGCCGCGCCGCCGAGGGTCACCAGCAGCTGCCCGAAGCCGCACGAGCGGGCCAGGTCCAGGGTCGCGTCGAGCAGGGTCCGCCCCCGGTACGGCAGCAGTTGCTTGGCCTCACCGAGACGCACCGACGCCCCTGCGGCGAGCACCAGACCGGTCACGTTCACGGCTACCCGCCCGTGAAACGCGCGAGGCATCCGGGGCAGCAGAACCAGTGGTCCGTGCCGTCCACCCGGGCGTGCGGGGTGTCCGGTCCGACGGTCACCGTCATCCCGCACACCGGGTCCACCGCCTGCTGAGGACGGATCACGGGCGCACCCGCCGGGGGCCGCAGGTCGTCGCGCCGGACCGCGCGCACCACGTCGGCCATGATCGCCAGGGCGATCTCCGGCGGAGTACGCGCACCGATGTCCAACCCGGCCGGCGCGTGGACGCGGGCCCGTTCGTCGTCGGTCAACGTCAACTCGTCCAGCAGCGCGGCGGCCCGCTTACGGCTGGCGACCAGCGCGACGTGGCCCACGCCCACGTCCAGCGCGGCCCGGATCGCCTCCGGCTCGCCCTTGCCGAGACCGGCCACCACCACGGCCGTGGCGCCGGCGTAGTCACCGGTCTCGACCACCTCGAAGTCGAGGAAGCGTGCCAGCGTCGCCACGGCGGCGCCGATCGGGCTGGTGCCGGCCACCCCCAGCACCGCCGCCGGCAGCATCGGCCGGAGGAAGATCTCGACCGCGCCGCCGGAGTGGCACGGGTTCACCACCACCCGCGCACCCGGGGTGTCGGGGAAGGTGTCCGTGCCGTCCGGCAGCACGCGCAGCAGCAGGGTGCTGCCGTCGCGCAGGGTGTCCAGCGCGGCGGCACGGACCGAGTTCTCGGCACACGCCCCACCGACGAAGCCCTCGATCGACCCGTCCGGCAGGATCACCGCGTCGTCACCCGGCCGCGCCGACGTCGGTTCCTGCGCGCGCACCACCGTGGCGTGCACGAACGGTTCCCGGGCGGCGCGCAACGCATTCGCCCGGTCGGCGATCGTCGTCGACATGTCGCCTCCTCAGATCGGCGGTCGGGCCTGGCCGCGCATGGCGTCCCAGACCCGCGACGGCGTCAGCGGCATGTCGGCGTGCCGGACACCGAAGGGCTTCAGGGCGTCCACGACCGCGTTGACGATCGCCGGTGGTGAGCCGACGGTGGCCGACTCCCCCACGCCCTTGGCGCCGATCGGGTGGTGCGGCGACGGGGTGACCGTGTAGCCGGTCTCCCAGTCGGGCACCTCCAGCGCGGTCGGGATGAGGTAGTCCATCATGGACGCGCCGAGGCAGTTGCCGTCCTCGTCGAAGGCGATCATCTCCATCAGCGCCATGCCGACGCCGTCGGTCAGGCCGCCGTGCACCTGCCCCTCGATGATCATCGGGTTGATCCGGGTGCCGCAGTCGTCGACCGCGATGAACCGGCGCACCGTCACCTGGGCCGTGCCCGGGTCGATGTCCACCACGCAGATGTACGCCCCGTGCGGGTACGTCAGGTTCGACGGGTTGTAGCAGATCTGCGCCTCCAGTCCGCCCTCGATACCGTCGGGCAGGTCACCGGCGCCGTGCGCGCGCATGGCGATGTCCTGGATCGTGACGGACTTGCCCGGGTCGCCCTTGACGTGGAAGGTGCCCTTCTCCCACTCCAGGTCGGCGACGGACACCTCAAGCATGGCCGAGGCGATGATCTTCGCCTTGTCCCGGACCTTGCGGGCGACCAGCGCGGCGGCGGCCCCGGAGACCGGGGTGGACCGGCTGCCGTACGTGCCGAGACCGAACGGGGTGTTGTCGGTGTCGCCGTGCACCACGTCGATGTCGTCCGGCGGGATGCCGATCTCCTCGGCGATGATCTGCGCGAAGGTGGTCTCGTGGCCCTGTCCCTGCGACTGCACGCTGAGCCGGACCACGGCCTTGCCGGTCGGGTGTACGCGCAGCTCGCAGCCGTCGGCCATGCCCAGCCCGAGGATGTCCATGTTCTTGCGGGGACCGGCGCCGACGGCCTCGGTGAAGAACGCGATGCCGATGCCCATCAGCTCGCCCCGGGCACGCTTCTCCTCCTGCTCGCGGCGCAGCTCGGAGTAGCCGGCCATCTCCATGGCCAGCCGCATGGTCGGCTCGTAGTCGCCCGAGTCGTAGACCCAGCCGGTCTTCGTCGTGTACGGGAACTGCTCGGGCTGGATGAAGTTCTTCAGCCGCAGCTCCGCCGGGTCCATGCCCAACTCGTCGGCGAGACAGTCGACGATCCGCTCCACCAGGTACACGGCCTCGGTGATCCGGAACGAGCAGGCGTACGCGACACCGCCGGGGGCCTTGTTGGTGAAGACCGCGGTCATCTTGCAGTAGGCGGCCTCGATGTCGTAGCTGCCGGTGAAGACGCCGAAGAACCCGGCCGGGTACTTGACCGGCGCGGCGGTGCCGTTGAAGGCGCCGTGGTCGGCGAGCACGTTGGTGCGGATGGCCAGGATCTTGCCGTCCCGGGTCGCCGCGATCTCGCCGCGCATGATGTAGTCGCGGGCGAAACCGGTGCTGATCAGGTTCTCCGAGCGGTCCTCCATCCACTTCACCGGCTTGCCGGTGACGATCGAGGCGACGATGGCGCAGACGTACCCGGGGTAGATCGGCACCTTGTTGCCGAACCCGCCGCCGATGTCCGGCGCGATCACCTGGATCTTGTGCTCGGGGATGCCCGCCACGATGGCGTACAGGGTGCGGTGCGCGTGCGGCGCCTGGGTGGTGGACCAGAGCCGCAGCTTGCCCTCGATCGGGTCGAAGTCGGCGAGCGCGCCGCAGGTCTCCATCGGCGCCGGGTGCACGCGGGGGTAGACGATGTCCTCGCTGACCACCACGTCGGCGCGGGCGAACGCGGCCTCGGTGGCCGCCTCGTCGCCGGTCTCCCAGTCGAAGCAGTGGTTGTTCGCCTTGCCCTCGAGGTCGTCGCGGATCACCGGGGCGTTCGGCTCCAGCGCGCGGCGCACGTCGACGACCGGGTCGAGAATGTCGTACTCGACGTCGATCAGTTCCAGCGCGTCGCGGGCGGCGTACCGGTCCTCGGCGACCACGAAGGCCACCTCCTGGCCCTGGAAGCGCACCTTGTCGGTGGCGAGCACGGCCTGCACGTCGTTGGAGAGCGTCGGCATCCAGGCGAGGTTCTGCTCGGCCAGCATCGCCCCGGTCACCACCGCCTTGACCCCGGGCGACGCCTCGGCGGCGCTGGTGTCGATGGAGACGATCCGGGCGTGCGCCACCGGCGACCGCAGAATGGCCAGGTGCAGCATGCCGGGCAGTTGCACGTCGTCGACGTAGCGGCCCCGGCCCCGGACGAAGCGCGGGTCCTCCTTGCGGAGCATCCGGCCGTACCCGACCGGCTTCTGGTCGTTGTCGTGGAACGTGTCCACGGGCTCGTGCACGGTCGTCATGCGGGGCTCCCGGCAGGCTGGCCGGCGTCGGAGATCTCGCCGGCGGCGGGTGATTCGGTGGACTCGACGACCTTGGCGGCGGCGGCCTGCTCGTGCACGGCGGCCCAGCGCACGGAACGGACGATGGTGGAGTACCCGGTGCAGCGGCAGATCTGGCCCGAGATCGCCTCGCGGATCTCCGGCTCGCTCGGGTCGGGGTTGCGGTTCAGCAGCGCCCGCGCGGTCATCATCATGCCCGGCGTGCAGAAGCCGCACTGGAGGCCGTGGCACTGCATGAAGCCCTGCTGCACCGGGTCCAGCTCGGCGCCCTTGGCAAGACCCTCGACGGTACGCACCTCGTGGCCGCCGGCCATCGCGGCGAGCACCGTGCACGACTTCACCGGCTCGCCGTCCAGCCAGACCACGCAGGTGCCGCAGTTGCTGGTGTCGCAGCCCCAGTGCGTGCCGGTCAGGCCCAGCACGTCCCGCAGGAAGTGCACGAGCAGCAGCCGACCCTCGATCTCCCGGGTGACCTCGACGTCGTTGACGGTCATGGTGACCTGCATGCTCAGCTCCTCGCCCGCTCGGCGGCCCGGCGCAGGGCCCGCTTGGTCAACTCGGCGGCCAGATGCCGCTTGTAGTCGGCACTGCCGCGTTGGTCGGTGACCGGTTCGCACTGGCTCGCCGCGATCTCGCCGGCCCGCGCGAACACGCTCTCGGTGGGCTCCTGCCCGCGCAGCGCGGCCGAGACCTCGGGGATGCCGGTGGTGTTCGGGCCGACCGCGGCCAGCCCCACCCGGGCGTCGGAGATCACGCCGCCGTCCAGCCAGATCGCCGCGCCGGCCGAGACCACGGCCCAGTCGCCGGCCCGGCGCTCGACCTTCTCGTACGCGCTGCCGCCGCCGGGGCGTACCGGCAGCCGGACCTCGATCAGCATCTCGGCCTCGCCGACCGCCGTCTCGTACGGTCCGACGTGGAACTCCTCCATCGACACGATCCGCTCGACGCCGCCGGGCCCCCGGATCACGCAGCTCGCGTCCAGCGTCGTGCAGACCGCTGACAGGTCCTCCGACGGGTCCGCCTGGCAGAGCGACCCGCCCAGGGTGCCCCGGTTGCGCACGATCGGGTCGGCGATCACCCGCTCCGCGTCGGCGAAGATCGGGAATGCGGCGGCGAGTTCGGCGGATTCCAGCAATTCACGGTGCCGGGTCAGTGCGCCGATCCGCAACTCGTGCCGGCCGGGTCGGATGTAACCGAGTTCCGGGTGCAGATCGTTGATGTCGATCAGATAGTCGAAATTGGCCAGGCGCAGCTTCATCATCGGCAGCAGGCTGTGCCCACCGGCGATCAGCCGGGCCGTTCCGCCCAGCCGTTCCAACAAACCTATGGCCTGGTCCACACTGGTGGCGCGCTCGTACTCGAACGGTGCCGGAACCTGCATGATGTCGCTCCTCCGCGGTCCCGCCAGAATCTGGTCGGGCCCGTTTCCAAAGTCAACGTCGACCTAAGCAATTGCTTAGGTCGGGTTGACGACGACACCGGCGGCCACGGATGGTGCAACCATGCGGGACATCGCGGACGGACTGACGGACTGGCGTGCGGCCGGCGTCGCGTTCGCCGTGGCGACCGTCGTCCGCACCTGGCGCTCGGCGCCCCGGCAGCCGGGGGCCACCATGGCGGTCAACGCCGAGGGTGAGGTGCTGGGCAGCGTCTCCGGCGGCTGCGTCGAGGGCGCCGTCTTCGAGTTGTGCCGGGAGGCCATCGAGACCGGCAAGGCGCGGACCGAGATCTACGGCGTCAGCGACGACGACGCGTTCGGCGTGGGCCTGACCTGCGGCGGCACCATCGAGGTCCTGGTGCAGCCGGAGGTCACGCTGACCGAGACCGACGCGGTGCTCGACGCGATCACCACCGGCCGGCCGGTGGCCACCGCGTCGACCGGGGACGCCCAGCTCGTGGTCTGGCCCGACCGGGTCGCCGGCAGCCTCGGCGATTCCGACCTGGACCGCGCGGTGGCGCAGCAGGCCGCCGGGATGCTGGCCCAGGGCAGCACCGGCACCGTCCATCTCGGTACGCACGGCGAGCAGCGCCGTGACGAGGTGTCGGTCTTCGTCCAGTCCTACGTTCCGCCGCCCCGGATGATCGTCTTCGGCGCGATCGACTATGCCGCCGCCGTCGCGCGGATCGGCCGTTTCCTCGGCTACCACGTCACGCTCTGCGACGCCCGCGCGGTGTTCGCCACCCGGAAGCGTTTCCCGGACGTCGACGACCTCGTGGTGCGCTGGCCGCACGAGTACCTCGCCGCGACCGTCGTCGACGAGCGCACCGTGCTCTGCGTGCTGACCCACGACCCGAAGTTCGACGTCCCCCTGCTCCAGGTCGCCCTGCGCACGCCCGCGCGCTACATCGGCGCGATGGGCAGCCGCCGTACGCACGACGACCGGATGCGCCGGTTGCGCGAGGCGGGGGTGGACGAGGAGACCCTGGCCCGGCTGCGCTCCCCGATCGGGCTCGACCTCGGTGCGCGTACCCCCGAGGAGACGGCGGTGGCCATCGCCGCCGAGATCGTCGCCGGGTCCTGGGGCGGCTCGGGTCGTCCGCTGACCGAGCTGGACAGCCCGATCCACCACGCCTGAGCGCCCACCGCACCGCCGATCCCGGCTCAGACGGTGATGACGACCTTGGCGCGAGCGTGCTCGCTCTCCAGGTACCGCATCGCCGCCGGCACCTCGGCGAGCGGATAGGTGCGGTCGACGACCGGGGCGACCAGACCGGCCTCGACCAGGTCGCGCACGCCGGCCAGCAGTTCCCGGCTCGGTGGCGTCGCGAGCAGTTCCCACCGCTCACCGGTGACGCGCGCCGCCACCTGCGCCCGCAGGAGCAGCGCCATCGGCCCGACGAGGGCGGGTCGGCCCCGGAAGGTCCCGCCGCCGGAGAGCACCAGCGTGCCACCGGGAACCAGTGCGCGTCGCAGGTCGGCCAGGGATCGGTTGCCGACCAGGTCCAGCAGGACGTCGTAGCGGCGGCCCAGGCGGGCGAAGTCGTGGGTGGTGTAGTCGACCACGTGGTCCGCGCCGAGCGACCGGACCAGGTCGACGTTGCGGGTCCGACACACCGCCGTCACGGTGGCCCCGAGCGCCTTGCCGATCTGGACGGCGAACGTCCCCACACCGCCGGAGGCGCCGTTGACCAGCAGGTGCTGCCCGTCGCGCAGCCGCCCCACGTCGCGTACGCCGAGCAGGGCCGTGTTGCCGGCCAGCGGCAGCGCGGCGGCCTGCGTGACGCTGAGCGTCGCCGGTGTCGACTCGACCCGCGCGGCGGGTACGCAGAGGTACTCGGCGAACGCGCCGTGCAGGTCGCCGGTGTCGCCGTACACCTCGTCGCCGGGGCGGAACCGGTCGACGTCGGCGCCGACCGCCTCGACGGTGCCCGCGAAGTCGGTGCCCCGGATGACGCGCCGGGGCCCGCGCAGCCCCATCATCTGCGGCGCGGCCAGCCGGGCGAGGTAGGGGTCGCCCCGCAGGACGTGCCAGTCCCGCGCGTTCAGCGCGGCCGCGTGCACCCGCACCAGCAGTTGGTCGGCGGCCGGGACCGGCCGGTCGACCTCCTGGAGCCGCAACACGTCGGGTGAGCCGTATCGGTGTGCAACGATCGCCTTCATGTCGCCATGGTGTCGCTCGCGGCGGGGCGACTCATCGGCACACGGGCCGCCCCCGCACCGGTCCCCGGCAGGAGACCGGACGGCCGAAAGTACGGCGCGGTACCCGCCGACGCCGGTCGGGTGGTGTTCAGTCCGGCAGGTCGGCGATACGGGTGGAGAGGTCGCGCAGCAACGCCAGCTCGCCGGCGTCGAGGTGGTCGAGGAAGCGGGTTCGCACCGATTCCACGTGCGGCGGCGCGGCGCGTTCCAGCACGCCGAAGCCGTCGTCGGTCAGGCGCAGCAGGCAGCCCCGAGCGTCCTGCGGGTCGGGTTCCCGGGCGACGAGCCCCCGGGCCTGCATCCGGGTGGCGTGGTGGGAGAGCCGGCTGCGCGACCACTCCATCTTGGCGGCGAGGTCCTTGAGCGCCCAGCGGCGGTCCGTCTTCTCCGACAGCGTGCTGAGCACCTCGTAGTCGGCCGGGGAGAGGCCCGAGTCGCGGACCAGGTCCCGGTCCAGGCGGGCGGGCAGCGCGACGAGCAGACGCCGGAACGCCCGCCAGGCCCGCTCCTCGTCGGCACTGAGCCACGGTGTCGCCATGTCACCACCGTACCCGTCGTTGACATGTCATCGAAACTCCGGCTACGTTCGTTGACATGTCATCGACCGTTCCGTCCGCACCCCTGCGCGTCCTCGTCATCGTCGCGAGCACCCGACCCGGCCGACTCGGCCCGGCCATCACCGACTGGTTCGTCCGGGCCACCGCGCCGGACGCCGCCCGGCACCGGACCCAGGTGGAGGTCGCGGACCTGGCCGACGTCGGGCTGCCGATGTTCGACGAGCCCGAGCACCCGTCACGCGGCGGGTACGCGCACGACCACACCCGCGAGTGGAGCCGCCGGGTCGCCGACGCCGACGCGTTCGTGGTGGTCACCCCGGAGTACAACTTCGGCATGCCGGCGGTGCTCAAGAACGCCTTCGACTTCCTCTATCAGGAGTGGGCGTGGAAGCCGGTGGCCTTCGTCAGCTACGGCAACACCTCGGCCGGCACCCGCGCGGTGCAGATGGCCAAGCAGGTCGTCACCACGCTGCGGATGGTGCCGATCGGCGCCACCGTCGCGCTGCGCCTCGCCGAGGCCATCCGCGACGGGCAGGTCGTCGACTCCCCCGCGCGGGACGACGGCGCGCGGGCCGTGCTGCGTGAACTCGACCGGGTCGCCCGGGCCCTGCGTCCGCTGCGGGCACCCGCGCTCCCGGAGCTCACCGCCGGGCCGGTCGAGGGGCTGACCCTGGCCGAGGTCCGGGACGAGGACCTGGCCGAGCTGTTCGTGCTCCAGCGCTGCTGCTGGGTGCAGGAGGCGATCGTCAACGACACCCTCGACCTGCCGCCGTTACAGGAGTCCTTCGCGGATCTGCGCGCCTCCACGTCGACCTGGCGGATCTGGTGCCTGCGCCGCGACGGCCGCCTGGTCGGGTCGGTGCGGGCCCGCGCGGACGGGGACGCGTGGCTGGTCGGCCGCCTGATGGTCGCCCCCGACCAGGCGGGCGGCGGGATCGGCTCCTGGCTGCTCGCGCACGCCGAGTCGCAGACCCCGGAGACCACCACGCACCACGCGTTGTGCACCGGCCACCGCAGCACCCGCAACATCGGGGTGTACGAACGGGCCGGCTACACGGTGACCGAGGTCGACGCCGCACAGGGCGTCGTCCACCTGGTCAAGCCACGCCGTGCGGCGGTCGACGCCTAGCCCGCGGTGGGGGCCGCCGACCAGGTCCGGAGCCGACGCAGCATCCGGACGTCGGCGTACCCCGGCGGAACTGCTGGTCACCGGTTGATACGGTCGCCCGCGACGCCGATGATCACCTGGCCGACAGGGAGGGTACGCGATGGGACTCATGGACCGGCTCCGGGGCGAGTTCGTCGACATCGTGGAGTGGCTGGACGACAGCCGCGACACGATCGTCTGGCGCTTCCCCCGGTTCCAGAACGAGATCAAGATGGGCGCCAAGCTGATCGTGCGCGAGTCGCAGACGGCGGTGTTCGTCAACGAGGGGCAGATCGCCGACGCCTTCCCGCCCGGCACCTACACCCTGGAGACCCGCAACCTGCCCATCCTCTCCACCCTCAAGGGCTGGAAGTACGGCTTCAACTCGCCGTTCAAGGCCGAGGTGTACTTCGTCAACACGCGGCAGTTCACCGAGATGAAGTGGGGCACCCAGAACCCGGTGATCCTGCGGGACGCCGAGTTCGGCGTGGTCCGGCTGCGCGCGTTCGGCGCGTACGCGGCCCGGGTGGTGGACGCGCAGCGTCTGCTGCGGGAGCTGGTCGGCACCGATCCGCAGTTCCGCACCGAGGAGGTGCAGGAGTACCTGCGGCAGCTCATCGTGGGACGGCTCGGCGGGGCGCTGGCCACGGCCGGCGTACCGCTGCTGGACCTGGCCGCGCACCAGGACGCCATCGGCCGACGGCTGGCCGGGGTCCTGACGGCGGAGCTGGCCGATGTCGGCATCGCGATCCCCACCTTCGTCATCGAGAACATCTCCGTGCCGCCGGAGGTGGAGCGGGCGCTGGACAAGCGCACCAGCATGGGCGCGGTCGGCGACCTGGACCGGTTCACGCAGTTCCAGGCCGCGACCGCGTTGGAGGAGGCGGCCCGCAACCCGGGCGGCGAGGCGGGTGCCGGCGTCGGCCTGGGCATGGGCATGGCGATGGGGCAGCAGATGGCCCGCACGATGGCCGGCGAGACCGCGCCCGCCCAGCACGCCCCGGCGG
>NZ_SISL01000173.1:0-11596 GCF_004307965.1 Verrucosispora sp. SN26_14.1
GGCGCGGCGGGAGGCGCGGAGCGTACGGCGGCGGGCTCGGTCGCGGGTGCGGAGCCGACGGCGGCCGACGGCGCGTCCGTGCCGGCGAGCGTGAGCCGACGTTCCATCCGTTCCAGGCGCTGGAGCAGGCCGCCGGTGGAATCGTCGACGCCGGGCAGCAGCATCCGGGCGCAGATCAGCTCCAGCAGCAGTCGGGGCGCGGTGGTGCCGCGCATCTCCACCAGGCCGTCGTGCACGATGTCGGCGCACCGGGACAGCGTGCCCGGCCCGAGCTGCTGGGCCTGGGCCGCCATCCGCTCGATCTGGTCGTCCGGCCCGTCGATGAGCCCCTTGGTGGCGGCGTCCGGCACCTGCTGGAGCACGATCAGGTCACGCAGGCGTTCCAGCAGGTCCGAGGCGAACCGGCGCGGGTCGTGCCCGGCCTCGGCCACCCGGTCGACGGTCGCGTACGCCGCCGCGCCGTCTCCGGCCGCCAGCGCGTCGCACATCTCGTCGATCAACGCCGCGTCGGTGACGCCGAGCAACGCGGCGGCCCGTGCATAGCTGACCCCGTCCGGGCCGGCACCGGCGATGAGCTGGTCGAGCACCGAGAGGCTGTCCCGGGCGCTACCGCCACCGGCGCGGACGACCAGCGGGAACACCGCCGGCTCGACCTGTACGCCCTCGGCCTCGGTGAGTTGCTCCAGATACGGCCGGAGGGTCTTCGGCGGGATCAGCCGGAACGGGTAGTGGTGGGTCCGCGACTTGATCGTGCCGAGGACCTTCTCCGGCTCGGTGGTGGCGAAGATGAACTTGACGTACTCCGGGGGCTCCTCGACCAGCTTGAGCAGGGCGTTGAAGCCGGCCGACGAGACCATGTGCGCCTCGTCGATGACATAGATCTTGAAGCGGCTGTTGGCCGGCGCGAAGAACGCCTTCTCCCGCAGCTCACGGGCATCGTCCACACCACCGTGGCTGGCCGCGTCGATCTCGATGACGTCGAGCGAGCCGGCCCCGTCGCCGCTCAGCGAGCGACACGAGTCACAGGTGCCGCAGGGCTCCGGGGTCGGACCGTGCTCGCAGTTGAGCGACCGGGCCAGGATGCGGGCGCTGGAGGTCTTGCCGCAGCCACGCGGCCCGGAGAAGAGGTACGCGTGATTGAGCCGGCCACTGCGCAGCGCCTGCGACAGCGGCTCGGTGACGTGCTCCTGCCCGATGACCTCGGCGAAGGTGCGCGGCCGGTACTTGCGGTAGAGCGCCAGTGCCACGGCGTCCCGCCTCCTCTCGACCGCGCCATTCTCGCCCCGCGCACACCCCACTGACCACCCACCCCGCTGAACGGGGTGCTCCGGAGTGCAGCGCCGAGTGCAAGGAAGGGCACCTTGTTAACGCCTCCGGTAGAGGAAGGGCCCCTTGTTAACACCGACAGCACAGCGCCCCACCACGCTGGGTGGAGGGGAGCGCACGGTGCCGGAGACAGAAAGGCCTCCCGTGCACCCGGCAGAGCTCGCTTATCCTTGCTGCCTTCCGGCCCTGGGGAGGTTCACGAGATACCGCCGCACGGGAGGTAGCACCAGCCTACCCGACCCGTGGTCGATCTTCAGGGGGTGGTGGGGTAGGCGGGTCGGCAGGGACCTGTACTCTGTTCGACGGAGGATTCGCCTAGAGGCCTAGGGCGCACGCTTGGAAAGCGTGTTGGGTTTACACCCTCACGAGTTCGAATCTCGTATCCTCCGCTCGCTTGAGCAGCACGAACGACAGGGCCGGCCCCATGGGGACCGGCCCTGATTCGTCGCGCGATGCCTGCTAGGGCTACTCGCCCTCCTCCGGTTGCCGGCTTTCGCACCAACCAGCAGCGTCGTGCAGTGTGGCCGAGCGGCGTCGGACCGGCCAGCAACTGCGAATGCTCATGCAGGCGGAAGACCGGTGGTGAGACCGGCGGGTGACAGTTCGTGCCTGGCCATACTCATGGAGAGCTTCACGCGCCTTCCACCACGCAGCGAGCGATGTCGAACTCCCGCGCTGCCCGTAGCCGCTCCAGGAGGAGGGCTGACGGGCCATACGCCGGGTTGACTCGGCGACCGATGATGACCGCTGCCACGGCTACTGCCCCGGCTGCCTTGAGGGCGAAAGCCAGCGACTGGACCCGACTGCCCGTCGTCCATGTGTCATCGAGAAGCAGAACTCTGCCGCCGGAGGCGCCGCTCTGCGGCAACTGGAAACGGTCGTGACGGAAATTCCGGTCGTCACCACGGTAGGCAGGGTTCGAGACTGGGCGGAGAACAGGGAGAGGCAGACGTCTCGCCACGATGGTCTCGAGCGGGTGGACGCCCGGTCGACCCCGCGTGGAGGGAACCGTGACGACGTGGGTGAAACGACCACCAAGCACGTCCGCAAAGCAATCCCAGTGAAACGCGAGGTAGAGGACCGTCAGCGAGGAGAGGTTTCCCATCGCGACCACCGACGGCTGAGCAGACTTGTAGACGATGAGATTGTGATCATGCTGCTCCCTCGCCACCGAATAGGCGATCGGGGCGACGACGTCTGCCTGAATACCGCCGGATGCAGAACGGTGCTGGCCGCACTGGTAGCACAGCTCGAATCCGATCCCCGCAGTGCTGCGGCAGACGACACAGATGCCATCACCCGGCGGCAATGGGCTGCGCAGGTAGTTGCGCTGTCGCTCAACCACCTGCATCTCGTCATGCTGGGCGGTCGCCCATTGTCTATAGGTCGACAAGACGCGGTAGACCTTCAAGTGCCTGAGGGGAATGGGGTATCTGGTGCACGATGAGGTCGACCGTAGCAACGAGCTCGTTAGCTGTCGATACGACATGCACACCTGGCCGGTCGGCGTACTCACGCGCCCAGTCGTGTTGCAGGAGCGAGTCGGTCAGGACCACTGGTCGGCCGTGCTGCAGCGCGAGGCGAGCCTGCATCCGAGCTCCGCTGCGGTATGCCGCTTCCACCACGACCGTCGCCGCCGCGTAGCCACTCATGACGGCATTGCGCATCGGGAAGGTGTGCTTGGCAGGTGGTGCGTCTGGCCAAAATTGACTGAGCACCAGGCCGTCTTCGATGATCTGATCCTGCAGCTGCCGGTTTGCTGCGGGGTAGGATCTATTGACCCCAG
This sequence comes from Verrucosispora sp. SN26_14.1, assembly GCF_004307965.1. Taxonomy (NCBI): domain Bacteria; kingdom Bacillati; phylum Actinomycetota; class Actinomycetes; order Micromonosporales; family Micromonosporaceae; genus Micromonospora; species Verrucosispora sp. SN26_14.1. Next base: position 3,113 of record NZ_SISL01000173.1, read on the forward strand.
TGCCGATAACCGCCACTGTGCGACCACCTGCACGCAGGGCTGCGGTGTGCGCCGCCGTGTCGATTCCGGCAGCTAGACCGGAGACAACGGTGATACCCGACTCCGCCAGAGCAGCGGCACAGGTCTCGGCGATACCCACGCCGTGTTCCGTGGGCCTACGGGTTCCGACCACAGCCACCGCCCGCCGGTCTTCGGCGAGCGTGCCCCGCGTGAACACAATCGGAGGCATCTGGTGGATGTCACGCAGACGTGCGGGATAGGCGTCATCAAAGAACGAGTAGACCCCGATGCCCTCCGCTGCCCAGGCTTGCATTTCGGCCCGAGCAGCGCCCAGCGCATCCCGCACCGGGTCATCGCCGAAGAGAGTCTCTCCCGCACCGATCTGGCGGCGCAGAACAGCAAGTGCACTACCTTCGGCGAGCACCTCCGCAGCCACCTCAGTCCAGCGGGCACCAGGCTGGCGCAGCAGCGCGACGAGGGCCGCCACCTGCACCTGATGGCCTTCTGGCATGGCACCGATCCTAGAAGTGCTGTGCACCGGTGGCAGCGACACGGGGCTCATTGCCGCTCCTTCCCTCGACTTACCGACGACCCGAATCCTCGTACAGCCGTACGACTGTTCCGCCCGGTCACGGTAGCGCCATTGTCCAGGCTCACGCCCCAGGAGCGCATCTGGCCGCACCGGCGACAGCGCCACCGACCAAAGCAGCACCGCTCCGGCGAGCAGCCGACGACGGCAGCCGGAAATCGCCGTTACCGCGATACTGTCCGGATGGAGCCGAGCGTTGCCCGACGACGGCGAGCACGCCCGACCACCGTCGTACACATGTTCTATCCACAGGCTGTGGACATTCGGTGAGCTACCAGCTCAGCGCGGTCGTCGCGGACGCCGACCTGCTGCGCGAGGAGACCCGGGACCTGGATCACGCGGTGCTCGGCGGGTTGCGACAGGACTTCGCCCTGCTGCCGGTGACGCCGCAGTTGGTGGCGGAGTTGACCGGCACCCCGCCCGACTATGCGGCCGACGAGCCGAGCGCGGCGGACCCGTTCGCGCTGGTGCTCTCCCCCGCGCTGGTCGAGGTGCTGGCCCGCTGGTCGCGGCGGGGGCCGGTGGCGTACGTCGAGGCGGAGTTCGCCGGAGGGATCGGGCACCAGGCGGCGGCGGTCTGGTTGGGCGGCGCCCTGTCCTGGGGTCCGCGCTTCGACACGGCCTTCGACGGGCCGCGTCCGGATTGGCCCATCAACGCCGCGTTGATCGAGCTGGGTGCGGAGCCTGGGCGATGGATCGACCCCTTCGCCGAGCTGGGACTGCACGTGGAGCGGAGCACCGAGGGCTGGCTCACGCACGGCCGGCGCGGGCTGAGCGCCGACTACTGGGACGAGTTGGCCGACGAATGGGAGGCGCGGCAATAACCTCTTCGCTCCCGTCACGTTGGGGACTGGGGGATTCCATGAAATTGCGACAATTCGGCTTCATCGCCACACTGCTGCTTGCTGCCGCGATCTCGGGCAGCGGACCCATGCCACCGGACACCATCGCCGTCCGTGAGCCGGTCGCCGCGGCCAGCATCGTCGACCTCGACGGTCTGTCCGATGTCGACTTCGGCGACACGGAGGACGATCTGGCCCGGCGCGGCATGCTCCGCACCGACGTCGACGCCTGCGGTCCGACGCTGGCCGGACACGAGATGATCAGCCCGGTCTTCATCGACGACCGGCTGGTCCTGCTCTGGGCCGGCGACCCGGTCCGCACCCCGGAAGGAATCGCGGCCGGGTCACCGATCACGCAGGTCAGGGCCAGTTATCCGGAGGTACGCGCGCTGCACGCACCGCCGGGAACGCACCGCTTCGACGGCCTGTTCGCCCGCCACGGCGACCGCGCCTACCTGTTCCTGCACGACGGCGACACCGTCCGAAAGATCATCGCCGGGTACGCGGACTGGGCCCACCGCCTCTTCGTCGAGGGCCACGGCCCCTGCTGACGACGAGATCCCGGTACGAATCTGCCCTCCGAGGGGCGTGTTCGCACCAGGATCTCGTCGCGGTCAGGTCAGTAGTTCAGGCCGCCGGTCTGCGCGGCGGCGAGCCGCCGGCCGTACCACAGTGGCCAGACGACGTCCGTGCGCAGGCTCAGGCCACTCCACGACGTCGCCTGCGGGACGAGCCCACCGGAGCCGCCGTGGAACACCGCGACCGACCCGGAGGAGAGGCCGGCCGGGTCACCGGTGACCGCCTCGCCGGGCGACGCCACCAGCGCGTCCAGCGGACCGGTGCCGTTCAGGTTGAGCAGGGCGACCGCACCACCGAACCGGTCGCCGCGCTCCGCGCCGCCCGGCACGACCGCGTGATCCTGGTCGAAGCCCTGGGCACCCGTACCGGTCAGCCCCGAGGCAGAGCCCTTCAGCAGCGCGATCGTGCCCGCCTCGGCCTTCGTACCGATCGCCTCGCCGGGTGCGCCGACCAGCACGTCGGCCCGGCCGTCACCGGTCACGTCACCGACCGCCAGCGTCGCGCCGAACAGGTCACCGGCCTCCGGATCGCCCGGCACACCGGCCGTACGCTGGCTGAACAGCTTCACCGCGCTGCTCGACAGACCGCCGCTGCGACCGGTGAAGACCGCGACCATGCCCTCGTTGCCCTTCGGGCTCTGCGCGTTCGGGGCACCGGCCACGACCTCGCCCAACCCGTCGCCGTTGACGTCGCCGACGGCCAGCGCCATGCCGAGATCCCACACGTAGCTGTCGCTGCGTCCGGTGGCACCGCGCAGCGCCGCCCCGGTGACCGAGGTCGCTCCGCTGAGCTTCACACCGCTCGCCGAACCCCACATCAGCGTCAGCATCCCGCTGCCCGTCGACGAGGAGTTGCTGTTCTCCTGCGGCGCACCGATGACCAGGTCGGCGTACCTGTTGTTGTCGACCTTGCCGATGGCCAGCGTCCAGCCGAAGTGATCGCCCTTCTCGGCCGAGCCGGGCACCGCGGCCTGGTCCTGGTGCAACTGCTGCGCACCAGTGGCGGTCAGGCCACCGGTTCCGCCGTACAGGACGGTGACCGCGCCGGCCTCACCGAGACTGCCGATCGCCTCCCCGTACGCGCCGATCGCCAGATCGTCCCGGCCGTCACCGTTGATGTCGCCGGCCGCCAACGCCGACCCGAACCGGTCCTCCCGCTCCGAGGCGCCGGGCACCCCCGGGCTGCTCTGCGTGAAGTACTTCGCCGAGTCGATCCGCAGGCCGCTGCTGCTGCCCGGGATCACCCACACCCCACCGGCGTGCACATTGACCGTCGTGTCGTACTCCCCGGCCGCCAGGTCGTCGTACCCGTCACCGTCGAAGTCCCCGGTGGCGAGAATCTCCCCGAAGCAGACGCAGCCACCCCCGACCGGTGAGACCGCCGTGGCCAGATAGTCCACGTACGGCGTCGACGAGTAGCGCACCACCACCAGGCCACCGGGTGACTGCGGCAGGCTGTGCTCGTAGGGATCGGCAGAGGCCGCGACGTCGTCGACGCCGTCACCGTCGAAATCCGACCGGGTCGCTCCGCTCCCCTTGACCGACGTGACCGACACCGGCACCCGATCGACCTGGAGGACGACTCCCTCCCGGGTCACCGTCCGATAATCGCCCGCCGCGTGGGCGGGTACTCCCACCGCCATGCCGGCGGCAACCGCCAGCACAGAGACTCCCGCGACTCTTCGCCGCATCGATACCCCGTTTCTCGATGTTCGTACGTGCTGACGCGGAGGCCGCCTCACCGACCGGCGACACACTCCGCGTAGTTGATGATCTCGGTGCGGCTGGTGTTCGGTGCACGTCCGCTCCACGAACCCGACTGCGGGACGAGCCCACCGGGAGCCCCGTGGAAGCGGGAGACCGTGCCGGACCCGTCGGCCGCTCACACATCCTAGGGACCCGGAGATCGATGGCCATGCCCGGTCAGCCAGACATCGCACTCCGGACGGGCGGAACCGCTCAGGCGGGGGCGGCGTGCGGGGCGGCAACGGGAAACGCCCGGTCGATCCTCGCGGATCGACCGGGCGTTTTCGCTGTTCACGAGCGGTGGCGGCGGGATTTGAACCCGCGGAGGGCGTAAACCCTCACACGCTTTCGAGGCGTGCTCCTTAGGCCACTCGGACACGCCACCGCCGACGAGGGTACAGGACTGCCGGTTCCGACGCCGAACCGGTCCCGGACAGGTGGGCCTGGCAGGATCTCTGCCATGAGTACGCACATCGGCGCGAAGCCGGGCGAGATCGCCGAGCGGGTCCTGATGCCGGGTGACCCCCTGCGGGCCAAGTGGATCGCGGAGACCTACCTCGAGGGCGCGACCTGCTACTCGACGGTCCGGGGGATGTTGGGCTTCACTGGGCGTTGGAATGGTGTCGAGGTTTCCGTGCAGGGCTCGGGGATGGGCATGCCGTCCGCCTCGATCTATGCGCACGAGCTGGTGAACGAGTACGGCGTGAGGTCGCTGATCCGGGTCGGTTCGTGCGGCGCCCTGACCGAGGATCTGAAGCTGCGTGACGTGATCGCGGCGATCGGGTCGTCGACGGACTCGAACATGAACCGGATGCGGTTCGACGGGCTGATCGACTACGCCCCGGTCGCCGACTTCGGGTTGCTGCGTACCTCGGTGGAGGTGGCCGAGCGGCGCGGCGTCGCGATGCGGGTGGGGCCGATCCTGGCGGCGGACGCCTTCTACACGGACCGGCCGGACCTCTACGACAGCCTGGCCGAGTACGGCGTGCTGGCGGTGGAGATGGAGTCGGCCGCGCTCTACACGATCGCGGCGCGCTTCAAGGCGCGGGCGTTGACCCTGTTGACGGTCAGCGACCACATCAAGACCGGTGAGAAGACCACCTCGCAGGAGCGGGAGCAGACGTTCAGCCAGATGGTCGAGATCGCGCTGGACACCATCATCGCCTGAGCACCACACCGCCGCACCGGCACGGCCGCTGCGGTAGCCGCATCGACCGTCCCGTCACCGCCTCGCGGTGGCGGGACGTGGCGCGTCAGGACCGGTGACGATGGTCACCGCCTAAATAAATACGACCGGTCGTTCTTCTTTAGTAGGGTCGCCGTATGACCGTCGACGGCCGGCTCGCCCGGGGTGAGCGCACCCGCACCGCAGTGCTGGACGCCGCCGTCAGCCTGGCCTCCGCCAACGGGCTCGACGGCCTCTCCCTCGGGCACCTCGCCGACTCCCTCGGCGTGAGCAAGTCCGGCCTCTTCGCGCACTGGCGCTCCAAGGAGGCGCTGCAACTCGCCACCATCGACCGGGCGGCAGCGCAGTGGCAGGAACGGATCGTCGCGCCGGCCCTGCGCGCACCCCGGGGCGTACGCCGCATCCGGGCGCTGCACGAGGCACGGATCGACTTCTACGCCGCGCAGGTGCTGCCCGGAGGCTGTTTCTTCGCCACCACCGAGTTCGAGTTCAACGCCCGCCCCGGGCCGGTCCGGGATCGCCTCGCCGAGGTCTTCACCGCCTGGACGGCGTTCCTGGAGCGGCTCGTCCGGGAGGCCGTCGAGCGGGGCGAACTCCCCGCCGACCTGGACGTCGCGCTGCTCGCGTACGAGATCGACGCGTACGGGATCGCGGCGGCGATGCGTTCCCGGCTGCTCGACCCGGAGACCACCTACCGACACGCCCGTCGGGGCGTACTGACCCGTCTGCGGGCACTCTGCCCCGATCCCACCCTGCTACCGGAAGGCCCCTGATGACCCACGCCCTCGCCGACCAGCCCGCCGTCGCGTACGGCCACGTCGGGCCGGCCATGGTGCACTTCGACGACCTCGACGCGCTCGGTCTGCTGCACAACGCCCGGTACGCGCTGCTGCTGGAGCGTGCGATCACCGCGTACTGGTCGGATCAGGGGGTGGCCTACCGCGCCGGACGGGCCACCACGCCGGACGTGTTCCACGCGGTCCGCGAGTTCAGCATCACCTATCGCGCGCCGGTCACCGGCACCGGCCCGATCGCCGTGCACTTCTGGCTGGAGCACTTCGGCACCAGCAGCGCCGTGTACGCCTACCGGTTCCACTCCCTCGACGACACCACCACGTACGCGGAGGGGCGGCGGGCGATCGTCCGGCTCGACCCGGCGACCATGCGCCCGACACCGTGGACGGACGTGGCCCGGTCGGTCGCCGACACGCTGCTCCGCCCGACGGCGACCTGACCGACGGGCCCACCACCGACGACGCCGACCGGGACGCGACGGCGTCAGCGGAAGGAGGCCGCGACACCGACAGGGGCGGGAGACGCGACGGCGTCAGCGGAAGAAGGCGCGCAGGACGGCGCCGTTCTCCGCCTCCAGCACGCCGCCGTACACCTCGGGTCGGTGGTTGAGTCGGCGGTCCCGCAGCACGTCCCAGAGCGAACCGGCGGCCCCGGTCTTCGGCTCCCACGCGCCGAACACCACGGTCGAGACCCGGGCCAGCACCAGGGCGCCCGCGCACATGGTGCAGGGTTCCAGGGTCACCACCAGCGTGCAGCCGTCCAGCCGCCACCGGCCCCACCGCTGGGCGGCCCGGCGCAGCGCCAGCACCTCGGCATGCGCGGTCGGATCGCCGGTCAGCTCCCGCTCGTTGCGGCCCACCGCCAGCTCGGCGCCGTCCGGGCCGTAGAGCACCGCGCCCACCGGCACGTCGTCGACGGAGCCGGCCGGGGCCGAGTCGACGTCGGTGGGGAGGGGCGCGCCGCCGGCAGAACCGGTCACCGCGATCTCCAGCGCCCGGCGCATCCAGAGTTCGTGCCGCTGTCGCCGGCCGGTGCCGGTCGGGTCGGCGAGTGCCTCGTGTGCTCCCGGCCCCACCCGGCCGACCGCGCCGGGGGTGGGTTGGCCGGGCCGGACCGTCTCCAGTGCCGGGTCGGTCGCGTCAGCCGGTCCACCACCGCCGGACCGGACCGGCGCACCCTCGACCGGCTCAGACCTCACGCAGCTCCTCGACGTCGTCCACGCAGCCGAGCACCTGGCACACCTCGGCGGTGACGTCGGCCGGCATCATCCCCTCGTGGGCACAGAGCGCCAGCAGGCGCTGCGCGGGGATGCCCAGGTCGGTGAGGAGGTCCGCCTCGCCGACCGGGTCCGCCTCCGGGTCGACGGCGGGTTGCTCGTTGTCGTCGCCACCGCTGGTGGTCGCCGGGCGTACCTCCTCGGTGTCGTCCAGCCCGGTGACCGACGTCTTGAGGTCGCCGACCAGCAGGGCACCCAGCCGGGACTCCTCCGCGTACGCCGAGTCGGAACCGAAGACGCGCAGGTCCTCACCCTCGTCGAGGCGGAGGATGACCAGATAGGTGTCGTCTGCCTCGACGAACAGCAGCGACAGGTCCGCGTCGGGGGCGAGGTCACGGAGGCGCTCGGCCACCTCGTCGACGTCGGCGGCACCCCGCAGACTCAGCTCGGCGGCAGTCCAGCCACCCTTTTCCCGCACGACGGCCGCAGCGAAGTACGACACGGTTCCCCCAAGTAGCCTCGGCACAGCACACGCCGACCCGTTACGCGTGCACGTTAGCCGGTCGGGTCGGCAGGCGACCGGTCAACGCCCCGAAGGGCCGGTCATTCCTGGGGAAAGTGACAGACGCCGGTCAGCCGGTCAGGCGACGGCGGGTGGCGATCAGCTGGCGGAGCCGCTCGGTGCGTGCCCGCTGTGGCCGCTCGCGTTCGCGCACCGAGCGGGCGTCCGCCAGCTGCGCCAGGAGCTGCATGCGGCGACGGCTGCGATCCGGATCGAGCCGCGGAGTGGTCCAGGCCATACCGCGAGCGTGCCGAGTCGCGGCGGCCGAGTCAAGACGGGTTTCGGTGCCTGCACAACAACGCAGCGCAGTCACCGCCGGTGGGGGCCGCTCGCCGTCGGGCCGGGCCCTGACGGGTACGCCGTCCGCCCTACCAGAGCGGCCAGTCGCCGCTGGACGCCCAGCGGGTGACCACCGCGACGGTGGCGATGCTCCAGCCTCCTGCGGTGACGATCGCGATGCCGGCCGCCGTTCCCCGGTCACCGAAGCGGACCAGCACCAGGGCGGCGATCCAGGCCACGCCACCGGCGATCAGGGTCCACCAGGCGTACCCGGCGAGGCTGCGTCCGAGCAGGGCGACCAGGCCCAGCCAGGCGAGCGCGCCGACGGCTCCCGACGCGACACCGGCACCACTGACCGGGTGCGGCTCGCGATAGGTGGGTCGTCGCGGGCGCCCGGACGGGAAGAGGCCCGAGGGGCTGTACGGCATCATCCCTGCCACTCTCCCACCCGTGGACGTCCTCCTCCCACCGTAGGCGATACCTGTCAGGATGGCCCGATGGTCTCGTTGAGGATCGGACGCCGTCGCGCGTACGCCGTGCTGCTGCTCGTGCCGGTGCTCGCCGCCGCCGGCTGCGGGACGCCCCCTCCCCCGCCCGTGGGGTCGCCGACCGGCTCGGCGACGCCACCGGTCACCAGCGAGGCAGCGCCGCCGACCGGGGCGCCGGCTCCGACCGCCGCGACGCCGGACAC
>NZ_SISL01000174.1:0-11586 GCF_004307965.1 Verrucosispora sp. SN26_14.1
CACCTCAGCCTTCGTCGTCAGCGGCAGCGGTGTATAAGAGACAGGCCTGCACCCGGGGTACCGGGATGGTCCGCCCCTCCTCGACCAGGTCGGCCGGGAGCGGCTGCGGGGACGGCATCGCCTCGGCCCACGGGTCACCGTCCGCGAGCAGGCCGGGCACCGTCCGGATGGTGAACTCCGCCGGGGCCACCGACTCCAGGTCGGCCCAGGGCACCGGGAAGGAGACCGGCACACCGGGCCGCAGCCGGGGGCTGTAGACGGACACGACGGTGGCTCCGCCGGACCGGGTCGGGTCCACGAAGACCTTGCCGGCCCGGTCCTCCCGGATGAACGCGGTGGTGGCCAGCGCCGGATCGAGCCGTTCCGCACGGGCCGCGAGGGCCCGGGTGGCGGCGGCCAGTTCCTCGGCGTCCGGACCGGCCGCGATCGGCACGAAGACGTGTACCCCCTTGGCGCCGCTGGTCTTCACCGCACCGGTCAGCCCGGCGTCGGCGAGGGCCTGGCGGACCAGCAGGGCGGCGGCCACCCCGGCGCCGAAGCCGCCGTCGGAGGGTGGGTCGAGGTCGAGCACCAGGTGCGTGGGACGGCTCAGGTCGTCGACCACCGCCAGCGTCGGGTGGTACTCCACCGCGCGCTGGTTGGCGAACCAGAGCAGGGTACGGCGATCGTCGCAGAGCGCGTACGCGATCTCGCGGTGGGACGCCTCGGCCCAGACCGGCGTCCGGCGTACCCAGTCGGGGGTGTAGCGGGGCAGGTTCTTCTGCATGAACGGCGGCTGCCCGGGGCGTACCCGGACCACTGACAGCGGCCGTCCGCGCAGGTGCGGGACGAGCCGGTCGGCGACCGCGTCCAGGTAGTCGACCAGGTCCCGTTTGATCGCGCCGGACCCGTCGAAGAGCGCCTGATCGAGGTTGGTCAGCGCCACGCCGTCCCTGGTCTCGTCCCCCCGACTCATCCGCCCACCATCCCGCCGCCGCGACACGCGGTCAACCGGAACGCGCCGATCCGCCTACGCACTCAGCTCGAAAGGCGCACTGGCGCACTGGGGCGCGGACGGTCGGCTCGACTCACCCGCGGGACGGGGCACCCGGCTCCGCCCAGCTCACCCGCTCAGGCCAGTCGTTCGCCGGCGGCGACCGTGGCGAGCAGTCGGGCGGTGTGCGCACGGATCGCCGCGTACACAGCGGAGCCGTAGCTGATCCGGGCCACGCCGAGCGAGGCGAGTTCGGCGAGCGTCGGTGCCGCCGGGCGGGCCAGCACGTTCACCGGTCCGGGCACCTCCGCCACGAACGTCCGCAGGTCGGCGGCGTCGGCGAGCACGATCGGATAGACGCAGTCCGCACCGGCCGCCAGGTAGCGGCGGGCCCGGCGGATCGCCTCGGCGAGTCGCCGGGCCGGGTCGCCGGCCTGCTGGAGGAAGACGTCCACCCGGGCGTTCAGCACCACCGGTACGCCGGCAGATCCGGCCGCCGCCCGGATCTCGGCCAGCAGGTCGGCCTGCTTCTCGGTGTCCACCATCGCGCCGCCGGCCGGCTCGGAGTCCTCCAGGTTGAGCCCGACCGCGCCAGCGTCGAGCAGGCGCTCGACCAGTTCCGCCGGAGGCAGGCCGTACCCCCGCTCCAGGTCGGCGGTGACCGGCACGGTCACCGCACGGGCGATCCTGGCCACCGCCGCGAACATCTCGGCCGGTGGGGTGCGCTCGCCGTCGGCGTAGCCGAGCGACTCCGCGACGGCGGCGCTGCCGGTGGCGACAGCGGGGAATTCGGCGTCGGCCACGGCCCGAGCCGAGCCGGCGTCCCAGGCGTTGGGCAGGACGAGTGGTTCACCGGGACGATGCAGCGCGCGCAGTGCCGCCGCCCGATCGATCGCGGTAGAGGTCATAGCGCGATTCTGGGCATCGGACGGGCGGGAGCCCGAGAGCCAATCACACCCGGGTGGTTGTGGCGAAGACCACTGATCTGACCGATCGGTCAGCCTCTGACCGATCGGTCAGGCATGCTGGCTGCCATGGCCCGCCCGACCCAGCAGACCCACGACGAGATCCTGGCCGCCGCCACCCGGCGGTTCGCCGCCACCGGCTACCGGGGCACCTCGTTGCAGGACATCGCGCGCGAGGTCGGCTGCTCCAAGGCGGCGGTGCTCTACCACTTCGCCAACAAGGAGGCGATCCTCACCGAACTGATGGCGCCCGCCGTCGAGGTGTTGCAGGCGCTGGACGACCGGATCGCGGCGCAGGCCGACCCCGCCCGCGCCCAGCAGGTCGCCACCGAGGGTTTCGTCGACCTCGCCGTCCGGTTCCGTGGCGAGATCGCCCTGCTCCGCGGCGAGTTCCCCGAGCTGCTGCAACAACCCGACTTCGCGCACATCCACGAGATCTCCGAGCGGCTCATCGCCGCCCTGGCCGGACGCTCGTCCCGGGACTCGGCCCGGATCTGCGCGCTGGTGCTCCTCGCCGGCATCGCGGAGACCTGCGGACAGTTCGCCGAGGTGTCCGACGAGGACCTGCGGGCCGCCCTGCTCGCCCTGCTGCGACGGGCGCTGGAGCCCGTTCACTGACCCGTTCCACCATTCACTGAACCGAGGGAAAGGACCTCATGGCGACCCTGCTCTACCGGCTTGGCCGGGGTTCGATGCGCCGACGGCGGCTCGTGGCCGCGATCTGGCTCGTCGTACTCGTCGGGCTCGGCCTGGCCGCAGCGACCCTGCGCGGCCCGACGGCCAGCAACTTCACCATGCCCGGGACCGAGTCGCAGCGCGCTCTCGACCTGCTCGCCGAGCAGTTCCCGGCCGCATCCGGTGCCACCGGCACGATCGCCGTCAAGGCGCCCACGGAGGGACAACTCGGCACACCCGAAGGCCAGGCGGTGGTCCAGTCGATCACCCAGGAGGCCACGGCGGTTCCCGGCGTCCTCGCCGCCGTCGATCCGTTCCAGGTCGGCGCCGTGTCGCCGGACGGCCGGTACGCCCTGATCCAGGTGCAGTTCGGCGGTGGCTCCGACGCGATCACCGACGAGCAGCGCGAGGCGTACGAGCAGGTCGGCACCCAGGCCGAAGGCCAGGGCTGGCAGGTCGCGCCCGGCGGTGAGGTGCTGAACGCCGAGCCCGAGGTGGGCTCGACCGAGGCGATCGGTGTCGCGGTCGCCCTGGTCGTTCTGGTGATCACCTTCGGTTCGCTGGTGGCGGCCGGGATGACCATGCTCAACGCGCTGATCGGTGTCGGCGTCGGCATGGCCGGTCTCTTCGCGCTCAGCAGCGTGGTGGAGCTGACCAGCACCGCGCCGATCCTCGCGCTGATGCTCGGCCTCGCCGTCGGCATCGACTACTCACTGTTCATCACCTCCCGCTACCGGCAGAACCTCCTCGAAGGACTGCCCGCCGACGAGGCGATCGGTCGAGCGGTCGGCACCGCCGGATCGGCGGTGGTCTTCGCCGGGGCCACCGTGGTCATCGCCCTCGCCGGCCTGTCGGTGGTGAACATCCCGTTCCTGACCGTGATGGGTCTGGCCGCGGCCGGCACGGTGACCGTGGCCGTGCTGGTGGCGATCACCCTGCAACCGGCCCTGCTCGGCTTCGCCGGCCGCCGGGTGCTGCCCCGCAAGCTGCGTACGGCCGCACCGCAGGCCGCCGACGGCGACCAGAGCACGCCGGAGCCGACCGAGAGCGGTGCGGGCACCGACGTGGCCGCCGTCACCGGCGAGGACCGGTCGACGTTCGGGTTCCGCTGGGCGGCGTTCCTCACCCGCTTCCGGATCCCGGTGATCCTGGCCGGCGTGATCGGTCTCGGCCTGCTCGCGCTGCCCGCGCCGGACATGCGTCTGGCCCTGCCCGACGCCGGCACCGCGCCGGCCGGTTCGGCTCCCCGGGTCGCCAACGACCTGATCACCGAGGGCTTCGGGCCGGGCTTCACCGGCCGTCTCGCGGTGGTCGTGGCCGGCGACGACGCGCAGGCCACCGCCGCTGCTGTGCCGCAGGTGGCGAACCTGGTGCAGAACACCGAGAACGTGCTGGCGGTGGCTCCGCCGCAGCTCAGCCCGGACGGCCGGACCGCGCTGCTCGGGGTGATCCCGCTGACCGGCCCGACCGACCCGGCCACCGAGACGATGGTGCACGACATCCGTACGGCGGTCGACGGCGTCCAGGGCGCCGACGTGCTGCTGACCGGCGTGACCGCGATCGGCATCGACATCTCGGAGAAGCTCTCCGACGCGATGCCGGTCTATCTGGGCCTGGTGGTCGGCCTGTCGATCCTGCTGCTGATGCTGGTGTTCCGGTCGGTGCTGGTGCCGGTCAAGGCGGCGCTGGGCTTCCTGCTCACCGTGGCTGCCACCTTCGGTCTCACGGTGGCGGTGTTCCAGCAGGGGCACCTGGCGGGCCTGCTCGGCCTGGACACCCCGGGCCCGCTGATCAGCTTCCTGCCGATCCTGCTCATCGGCATCCTGTTCGGCCTGGCCATGGACTACGAGGTCTTCCTGGTCTCCCGGATGCGGGAGGACTTCGTCCACGGTGACACCGCCCAGCAGGCCACCATCAACGGGATGGGGCACGGTGCCCGGGTGGTCACCGCCGCCGCGCTGATCATGACGTCGGTCTTCGGCGGCTTCGTCTTCCTCGACGACCCGGTCATCAAGTCGATGGGCTTCGCGCTGGCGGTCGGTGTGGCCATCGACGCCTTCGTGGTCCGGATGACCATCGTCCCGGCGGTGATGTCGCTGCTCGGCAAGGTGGCCTGGTGGCTGCCGCGTTGGCTGGACCGGATCCTGCCCAACGTCGACATCGAGGGCGAGAAGCTGCGCGCCAAGCTCGACGACAAGGCGCACGCCAACACCTGACGGCATGCGTGAAAGGAAGGGTCCCCTGCTAACGCCTCGTGCATAGCAGGGGACCCTTCCTAACATCAGCACCCCGAGCGCCCGCACCCCACCCCGCAGCGCGAGCGCGCGTTCAGACGCCCGCTGGATAGGTCTCCATCTCGCCCGGTGTGGTCAGCGCGGGCAGCGGATGCAGGGCGGTGGCCTCGTCACACCAGACGAAGGCGTCGTACCGGTCCCCCAGCCGGGTCGGCACGTAGTTGCCCCACGACTCGAACGACGGGTCGTAGACCACGCCGATCGCCCGGTGGTCGAGCGTGTCGGTGACCCAGCCGGGCTGGTCCGGGCCGCCGAAGACCAGCACCGCCCGGTCCGGCATCAGCTCGTGCAGCCGGTGCTCCAGCGAGCCGGGGCGGGCCGGCGGCACCACCATCGCCTCCGCCGGGGACCCCCAGCGCGGTGCCGCCGTCACCGTGCCGTGATAGCTGCCGAAGCCGATCAGGGCCACCCCGTCCGGTCCGTACCGCTCCCGGGCCAACTGGCCGATGGTGAGCATCCCGTCGTCGGCCATGTCGGTGGCCCGCGCGTCGCCGACGTGCGTGTTGTGCGCCCAGACCACACCCCGGGCACCCGGCCCGTAGCGGTCCAGCAACCGGTCCAGGGTGTCGGCCATGTGGCCGTCCCGGATGTTCCACGACCCCGGCCCGCCGGCCACCATCTCCCGGTAGTACCGCTCCGCGCCGGCCACCACCTCCGCGTTCTGCCAGGCCGAGAAGGCGCCCGGCCCGTCCGTGGCGGCGTGTTCGCGGGTACGCGCCAGCAGCCGCACCACCTCCTCCTCGCAGCGGGCGGAGACGAAGCGGCTGGCCAACCCGTACTCCTCGACCTGCTTGCCGTACGGCTCGAAGCACCGGTAGGCGTCCTGGGCGGCCTCCAGCGACGCCGGGTCCTCCTCGCCGAGGTAGTCGAAGATCGCCTGCATGGACTCCCAGAGGCTGTACACGTCCAGCCCGTGGAACCCGGCCCGGGACGTCTCGGGCCGTTCCAGGTTCCAGGCTCGAAGCCAGCGGCAGAACCGGGCCACCTCGGCGTTGGACCACATCCACGTCGGCCAGCGTTCGAAGCGTTCCAGCGCGGTCTGCGGCTCCGTCGCCCCACCCGACGCAGCAGTCACCGACCGGTTCACCCGGTCGCAGTCCGGCCAGTCCCCCTCCACCGCGACGAAGCTGAACCCGCACTCGGCGATCAACCGCCGGGTCAGCTGTTCCCGGATGCGGTAGTAGTCGTGGCTGCCGTGCGTGGCCTCGCCGATCATCACCACCCGGACGTCCCGGACTCGCTCCAGCAACGGGTCGAGGTCGCTCGGTGCGCCGAGCCGCTGTACCAGCATGCCTGCGGCTACCCGGCACCCCCGGCAGCAAACCCGGGGGTGTGCCGGGCGCCTCGGGCGGGTAGGCCGTCAGCATGACCGACAGTGGCGCCCTCCTGCCGGAGCAGATCGCGGGGCTGGACTTTCCCGTCTCCCGCGAGGACCTGATCCGCTGGTGCCAGGAGAACGGCGCCAGCACCGAGCAGTTGGAGGCGGTCCGGGCGCTGCCGGTGGCGCACTTCGGCTCCCCGGCCGACCTCGGCGAGGCCCTACGCGCGGCGACCTGAGCAGACGTCACCGTGGTGACCTGACCGGCGTCAGCGTGCGCTGCGCGGCGACCTGAGCCGACGTCAGCACGGGACGCGGGTCAGGCGGGCAGGTCGACGGTGGCGGAGCGGGTCCGGGCGGTCTCGGCGGCGGCCAGGACGGCGACCACCTCACGGCCGAAGCGGACGTCGCAGCGGTGGTCCCGGGTGCCGCCGTCCACCTCAGCCAGCAGTTGGTCGATGGCCACGCCGAGGGCGGTCGCGGAGGAAGCGCTCGGGTTCGGCAGCCGCTCGACGCCGTTGTCGCCGTAGAGGGTGAACTCCGCCGCCACCGCCTCGGGCGGGGCGTCCAGCGTCAGCGACACCGTGCTGGTGGCCCCGCCGTCGTGGGTGAGCAGCAGGTGCACCAGGTCACCGGGGCCGTCGACGGCCGCCACCCGCCGTACCCGGCCCAGCACCGGCAGCAGGACGGCCAGCGCGTGCGGGCCGATGTCCCAGAGCGCGCCGCGTTCCCGTCGCCAGGGCGACTGGGCGTACGGGCTGCTGGGCTGGAAGACCGACGCGAAGCGGACCACGTTGGCGGTGTGCCAGCCGCCGGCCGCCGCGACGGCCGTGAGGAAACCGGCGACCTCCGGTTGGTACCGGCCGGTGAAGAAGACCACCGAGGCCACGCCCGAGGTGGTGGCGGCCTCGACCACCCGGTCGGCGTCGGCGACGGTCAACGCCAGCGGCTTGTCCAGCAGCAGGTGACGCCCGGCGGTGGCGGCCCGGACGGCGATGTCGGCCTGTACGTCCGGGGGCAGCGCCACGGCGACCGCCTCGCACGCCTCGATCAGCGCCTCGACCTCGGCGAAGGCCGGTACGCCGTACCGGGTGGCGAGCGCGGCGGCCCGATCCGGGTTGCGTCCCCAGACGCCGACCAGTTCCGCCCTCGGGTGCGCGTCGAGCGCCGCCGCGTGCGTCTGTGCCGCCCAGTGGCCGGTGCCGAACAACCCGAACCGCATTACCGGTACCTCCGCCGTCTCGCCTGGCTGCCGCGTACCCGCAGCGGGGTCCACGCTAGTCCCCGGTCGGTCCGGCCCGGCGCCCCGCCGCCTGTACTACGGGGGTTAGTAGAGTGGGCCGGTGATCGGAACGAGCAC
Source organism: Verrucosispora sp. SN26_14.1 (assembly GCF_004307965.1). Classification (NCBI taxonomy): domain Bacteria; kingdom Bacillati; phylum Actinomycetota; class Actinomycetes; order Micromonosporales; family Micromonosporaceae; genus Micromonospora; species Verrucosispora sp. SN26_14.1. The sequence continues at coordinate 7,586 of NZ_SISL01000174.1, forward strand.
CGGACGGACCCGGTGACCGCCGCGCCCGTCGCCGGGTCCCCGGTCGACGGCGTCCCGGCGACCGTCGCCATCGTGCTGTCGCTGCTGGTCGCCGTGTGGGCGCTGATGGCCACGCTGCGCCACCGCGCGCCGGACCGGGTACAGATGATCGGCCTGGCCGTGCTGGAGTTGGCGTTGCTCGGGCTGGCGGTGCTGGCCGGGGTGGCCCTCGCCGGTGGCGAGCAGCCCGGCGAGCCGGGCGCGTTCTTCGGCTACCTGGTGACGCTGGTCTGCCTGCCGCCGCTGGCTGCGGTGCTGGCCCGGATGGAGCCGACCCGCTGGGGTTCGGCGATCGTCTGCGCGGTCTGCCTGGTGACGCCGGTGGTCGTGGTGCGGCTCCAGCAGACCTGGGAGGTGCTCGGTGGCTGAGGCGCGGACCGCCGGGACGACCCGGACCAACGCCGGCCCCGGCCGTCTGCTGATCGCGGTGTACCTGCTCTTCGCGATCGCCGCCACCAGCCGCGCCGGCCTCCAGATCATCACCCGGTTCGACGAGGCGCCGCTGGCGTACCTGCTCTCGGCGCTGGCCGCACTGGTCTACATCGTGGCGGCGGTGGGGCTGGCCCGGGCCGGGCACACCGGTCGTCGGGTGGCCCTGGCCTGCTGCCTCGTGGAGTTGGTCGGCGTGGTCGGGGTGGGCGCGTTCAGCCTGGCCCGCCCCGACCTGTTCCCGGACGAGACGGTCTGGTCCGGTTTCGGCAGCGGGTACGGCTACATCCCGCTGGTGCTGCCGGTCCTCGGCCTGGTCTGGCTCTGGTCCACCCGCCCCCGGATGTAAGGAAGGGCCCCCTACTAACGCCTCGTGTATAGGAAGGGTCCCCTGCTAACACCCACCACCCACCACCCACCACCAACAGGAGCGGGTCAGTCGCGCGGCCCGCCCGCGACGTAGATCACCTGACCGGAGACGAAGGACGCGCCCTCGCTGGCCAGGAACGAGATGGTGTGCGCGACGTCCTCGGGCCGCCCGACCCGACGGACCGGGATCTCCCCCTCGGCGTGCTTCTGCATCGCCTCGAAGTCGATTTTCATCCGGGCGGCGGTGGCGGCGGTCATGTCGGTGACGATGAAGCCCGGCGCCACCGCGTTGACGGTCACCCCGAACGGCCCCAGCTCGATGGCGAGGGTCTTGGTGAACCCCTGCATCCCGGCCTTCGCGGCGGCGTAGTTGGCCTGCCCCCGGTTACCGAGCGCGGACGTGCTGGAGAGGTTGACGATCCGACCCCACTTGGCCTCGACCATGTGCTTCTGCGCGGCCTGGCTGACCAGGAACGCACCCCGCAGGTGTACGCCCATGACCGTGTCCCAGTCGGCGTCGGTCATCTTGAACAGCAGGTTGTCCCGCAGTACCCCGGCGTTGTTGACCAGCACGGTCGGCGCGCCCAGCTCGGTGGCGACCCGTTCGACGGCGGCCTCCACCTGCGCCCGGTCCGACACGTCCGCGCCCACGCCGAGCGCCCGGCCACCGGACGACGTGATCGCCTCCACCGTCTCAGCGGTCGCCGACTCCTCGATGTCGACCACCGCGACGGCCAGCCCGTCGGCGGCCAACCGCCTGGCGGTGGCCGCGCCGATTCCCCGCGCCGCCCCGGTCACGATCGCGACCCGCTGCCCCTCCGACATGCCTACCTCCCGGTAACCTCGCTCGACGGCAGGAGCCTAACCCACCGTGCGCCCACCTCCGGCCCACCGAGATCCCCGACCGGCCGGCGACGGTCGGGGAATCCGGTGCGGAGACTAGACGGACCAGGATCGACAGAGCCGGATCCACCGGTACCCGTGGCCGGCGATCTTGAGCTTGTCCAGCTTGCCCACGTCGTCGTAGTTGCGGTCGGCGAGCACGTCGATCGGCAGCTCCGCCTCCGACTCCAGCAGGCTCAGGTCGACCTCGGCGTCGTCGGTGCCCAGGTTGTGCAGGAAGACCATCGTGCCGGTCGGCCCGTCGGCCCGGTGCGCCAACACCCCCGCAGGCATGGGTACGTCGATGTGGGTGGTCGAGCCGAAGCCGATCTCCGGTGCCTCGCGCAGCGTACGGATCATCCGCTCGAACCAGCCGAGCAACGAGTTGCGGTCCCGTCGTTGCAGGGTGACGTTCACCTTCTCGTACCCGAACTCACCCTTGTCGATGACCGGGCGCACGAGCTTCTCCGACTCCGCCCGGGAGAAGCCGGCATTGGGCTCGTAGGACCACTGCATGGGGGTACGGATCGCCTCCCGCCCCGGCAGCGCCAGGTCCTCGCCCATGCCGATCTCCTCGCCGTACCGCAGCACGGGCGTGCCGCGCAACGAGAACTGGAGCGAGTACGCCAGCTCGATGCGCCGCCGGTCGTTGCCGAGCATCGGCGCGAGCCGCCGACGGATGCCCCGGTCGTAGATCCGCATGTTCTCGTCCGGGCCGAACTGCGCGTACACCTGGTTGCGCTGTTCGGCGGTGAGCCGGGACAGGTCGATCTCGTCGTGGTTGCGCAGGAAGGTGGCCCACTGGCCGCCCTCGGGCAGGGCCGGGGTGTCGCGCAGCGCCTCGATCACCGGCTCCGGGTCCTGGCGCGCCATAGCCAGCATCAGCCGCCCGTTGAGCATGAAGTCGAAGAGCATGTGCACCCGGTTCGCCGAGCCACCGCGGTCGCCGAAGAAGGCGGGCAGTTGGTCCGGCTCGACGTTCGCCTCGGCCAGCAGCACCGCGTCGCCCCGACGCCACTGCACGTGCTGGCGCAGCTCGGTGAGGAACTCGAAATCCAGCTCCGGGTTCGGGTCGCCGGGCTCGGTGCGCTCGATGATGAACGGCACCGCGTCCATCCGGAACCCGGCCACCCCGAGCTGGAGCCAGAACGACATGATCTTCTTGATCTCGGCGCGTACCTGGGGATTCGTGGTGTTGAGGTCCGGCTGGAACTTGTAGAAGCGGTGGTAGTACCAGGACTTGGCGGTCCGGTCGTAGGTCCAGGTCTCGTGCTGCTCGCCGGGGAAGACCATGCCCTGGTGCCGGTCCGCGGGCTCCTCGTCGGACCAGACGTACCAGTCGCGGTACGGCGAGTCCGGCGACGACCGGGCGGAGACGAACCAGGGGTGCTGGTCCGAGGTGTGGTTCACCACCAGGTCGATGATCACGCGGATGCCCCGGTTGCCGGCCTGGTGCAGCAGCTCGGCGAAGTCGCCGAGGGTGCCGAAGCGGGGGTCGACGTTGTAGAAGTCGGTCACGTCGTACCCGTCGTCACCGTTGGGCGACGGGTGGATGGGGTGCAGCCAGAGGCAGGTCACGCCCAGCCGGGCCAGGTAGTCCAGCCGGCCGATCAGACCCCGGATGTCGCCGACCCCGTCGGCGTCGGAGTCCGCGTACGTGTCGATGTCGAGGCAGTACACGACCGCCTCCGAGTACCACCTGTCAGACATGCCCGGGAACCTTCTCCGTACGGCTCGCCCGGCAAACCCGCCGAGGTCGCGGGCGGGGCCCCGCCGGAGGGCGGCTGCTCGGTACGGTGCCGTCATGCGGAGCATCGATTGGTCCAGCGGGACCTGGCACGGGCAGCCGGTGCGGACGACCCAGGAGCCGGCCGGCGTCCTGAGCGTCGAGCCGGGGGCGAGCAGCGACCTGTGGCGGCACACCAGCTACGGATTCGTGCACGACGACGCCCCGGCCCTGCTCACGCCCTTCCCGGTGGGCAGCGCGATGGAGGTGGACTTCCCGCTCGACTACACCGAGCAGTTCGACCAGGCCGGCGTACTCGTGTGGGTGGACGACCGCACCTGGGTCAAGGCCGGGGTGGAGGTCAGCGACGGCCACCCGCAGGTCGGTGCCGTGGTCACCCGGGACTTCTCCGACTGGTCGGTCGCCCCGGTGCCCGAGTGGGCCGACCACGAGGTGACGGTACGCGTCAGCCGCACCGGCGACGCGCTGACCGTACGCGCCCGGGTGGCCGGCGAGCAGTGGCGGCTGGTCCGGCTCGCGCCGCTCGCGCCCGACG
>NZ_SISL01000175.1:0-11483 GCF_004307965.1 Verrucosispora sp. SN26_14.1
GCGGCGACCGGGACGCCCGGCCGCTCCCGCAGCCGCCGACCCAGCGGGATCGGGTGCCGGAACTCCAGCACCGGCCAGGCGTTCTCCACCGCGAGCTTGCGTAGCTGACGGTCCGGGTTGACCACGCTCGGATGACCCACGCACTCCAACAACGGCCGATCCGTGTACGAGTCGGAGTAGGCGTACGAGTCGGCCAGGTCGTACCCGCGCACCTCGGCCAGCTCGCCGACCGCCTCGACCTTGCTCGGACCGGCCGCGTAGAACTCGACCTCGCCGCTGTACCGCCCGTCCACCACACCCATCCGGGTGGCGATCACGTCGGTGACCCCGAGCAGCGCGCCGATCGGGCGGACCATCTCCTCGCCGGAGGCGGAGACCAGCACGACGTCCCGCCCGGCCGCCTGGTGCTCCTCGATGAGGGCGGCGGCCTCGGCGTACACGTAGGGGTTGATCAGCTCGTGCAGTGTCTCCGCGACGATCTGGCGGACCTGCTCCACCTGCCATCCCTTGCACAGGGTGGCGAGATAGTCCCTGGTTCTGGCCATGGTCTGCTCGTCGGTGCCGCCCAGCCGGAACATCAGCTGCGCGTACGCCGACTTGACCACGTCACGCCGGGTGATCAGCCCGTCCCGGTAGAACGGCCGACCGAACGCCAGGGCGCTCGACTTGGCGATGACGGTCTTGTCCAGATCGAAGAAAGCGGCACTTCGGCCCACGGCGCGAAAGTCTAGCCCGATGGTCTATCGTCGGCGGATGCCCGGGGGCCAAGGACCGTGCGGACCTGCGAGTCGGCCTCCCCGCTGCCTGCGAAGAGTGACTGCACTCACACTCTGCGAAAAGGAATCTGCGGGGAGTGGAGGCTACACCACTCGACGTACACAGGTCCGCTCAGGCAGACTTGTTGGCAGGACGAGTATTCACATCTCGTACAACCGGCAGACTCTCGGCGGTTGCACCCCCCGTAACCGCTGAGCGGGTTCGGCTCGACCCCCCCGGAGCCGAACCTCGACGACCCCCGTCTCCCCCCGACGGGGGTCGTCCCTTTGCGCCGTGAGTGTCCCGGTGCTGGTCACAGGTCGTCTCCGATCTCGTCGGCGGCCTCATTCTGCGGCGTTTCCGAGGTCGGAGGCAGCAGAGAGGCAGCAGAGGCGTTGAACGCGGCCAGGACGCGGGCGGCGTAGTCGTCCGGCGTGTGGGTGTAGCGGTTGAGCGTGGTGGAAGCCTGCTCGTGGCCCATGACCCGCTGCACCAGGTTGATCGGAACGCCGTCGGTGACCAGCCAGGTGGCGTAGGCGTGCCGCAGGTCATGAAAGCGCATCCCACCGACAGCCTTGCTCGCGACGCAGGCGACCGCTTCCCGCTCGGTGGTGAACTCCGCCGACCACTCGACGCCTTCCCGGTCGGGCCAGAGCGCACGGTACCGATGTGGGCCGGCGTCGACGACCTGGCCGAGCAGGCCGGCGCGGACCAGCGAGGGCAGCCAGACCCGGCGGCGGAAGTTCGACCGGCGCAGTGGGCGCCCGACCCGGTCGCGGAAGACCAGCGTGCGCGGGTCCGGGTTGTCGGCGGCGGCGTGCAGCTGGCGCAGCGCGTCGACGAGGAAGCCGGGCAGCGGCACGGTCCGCACTCCGGCGCGACTCTTCGGGTACGGGCGCAGCACGATCCCGCCGTGCGTCTCCTCGGCGACCTGGACGACGCGCAGCGATGCCCGGTCGAGGTCGACAGACGACCAGGTGAGGCCCGCACACTCGCCCCAGCGGAGCCCAGCCCCGGCAGCGGCGCAGACGATCGCACGATGGCGAGGCGGTACCGCCGGGAGCAGCTTGCCGAAGAAGTCCTCTCGACTGATCGTGACCGGCTTGACGTCGCGGGACCGGTCACGGGGCAGCTTGACGCCCTCGGCGGGGTCGACCGCGATCAGCCGCGCCTGAACAGCCGTACGGAGGATCATCGAGAGCAGTTGGTAGCACTTGGCCACAGTGGCGGGAGCAAGTTCGCGGGCAAGCCCGGTCACCCACTCCTGCACCGACATGAAGTCGACCTTCCCGAGTGGCCAGTCACCCCACTTGGGCAGGACATGAGCCCGGAGCAGGGACACGGTTCGCTCGGTGGTGCGCGCTTCGACCGAGCGGGTAGCGAGCCACTGTTGGGCGAAATCACCGAAGCGGGTGCGGCCGGCGTGCGGGTTGACGTAGGTGCCCCGGTTCAGGCTGCCTTCAACCTCCACCAGATAGGCATTGGCCTCCCGCTTCGTGCGGAAGCTCTTCGACTTCTGCTGACCGGCAGGGTCACGCCAGCAGGCGCGGAAGGTCCCGGCCGGAGTCTTGCGTACGAAGCCCATCAGCGCCCCCGACCATGCTCGGTGCCGGTGGCGGTGGGTTCCTCTGCGATGCCGTCAAGCCAGGCATGGAACCGGACACGGGGGATCAGCCAGCGACCACCGAGACGGGTCGCCGGAATCGTGCCGTCACGGACGAGGGCGTACGTGCTGCCGAGCGAGATCCCCAGCAGCTTGGCGACCTCACGCACGGTGTAGGTGACCGGCTCGACGACGGTTGTCCCGGTACGAGGGACGAGCCGAACGACGGGAGCCGGGCGGGCGGTGGTGCTCATGACGGTGACCTCCTCAGGTCTCTCGGGTCAGGCAGCAGCCGGCGCGGTGCCGGCCGGGGTGGTGCCGAGTTCGTGGGCGAGTTCCTCGCGGCCGGCGGCTTGTCGCTCTCTGGCCATGGCGGCGACGGTGTTGGCGAGGAGGGCGTCACCGGTGGTGTGCCAGCCGACACCGGCGAAGGTGAGGGTGCCGACGATGAGGGTGGTGTTCTCGTCGCCGAGCTGGCGGCCGTCTGTCGGGTGCCCGTGTTCCTCGTGCTGCCGGTGGGCGCGGCGAGTGTCGCGCAGGAGTTGGAAGGTGACGGAGTACCGCCGGGCTTTGGTGAGGAAGTGGCCGCCGAAGCCGAGCATGTGCGCCCAGCGGCGTAGCCGGGCGTACGGGTTGGTGTTGGCCGGTTTCGTCGATTCGGTGTCAAGGGCGGCTTGACGTTGGGCGACGCAGACCGGGCAGGCGGCGTATCGGGTGTGGGTACCGCAGTCGGGGCACTCCCAGCGCGGGACGAAGCCGGGGCGGGGTCGGTGGTCGCGGGGCCGCTGGGACAGTGGCACGGGGGTGCCGGTGGGCCGGCCGAGTCGCCAGCAGGCATCGATGAGGCGGGCGGTGTGGTCGCCGTCGGGGTCGGCGTGGTCCCCGATGGTGTCGGCGGTGAGGCGGGTGGAGCGGTGCCCGGTTACCTCGGTGCTCTTGGTGGCGTACTTGGCAAGGTAGCCGGCGACCATGCTGTCGGTGACCTCACCTTGGCCGGTGAGGGTGATGGGTCGGATGTCGAGCTGCTCGCCCCAGGCGATTGGCCAGCCGGCGGGCTGGTCGGGGTGGTCGGGGGTGGTGAAGGCGACCTGTGCGGCGGCGTGCCGGAGCGCGTCAACGAGGTCGTCGACGGTGAACGCGGCCGGTGGTGGGACGACGGCGGCGGGATCGTCGGGGTCGACGCCGTCCAGGCGGACGAGGGCGTGGAAGTGGACCGCGCCGCGTGCTTGGAACTCTGCCGCTTTGCCGTGCGACAGCCGGACCGGTGGGACCGTCCGGATGTTGCCTGAGGCGGTGGTGACCTGGACGCGCGGGATGCCGCGGCGACGGGCGAGCTTGGCCAGGTGCCGTTCCGCGGCTTGTTTGGTGCGGTGCCACAGCTCGCCGGAGTACAGGTTCCAGACGACCTGGTGGTCATGGTCGTAGCAGTCCAGGCACAGCGGCTGACCGAGGACGCTGTCACCGGGCTCGTGTCGTGCCCAGCAGACGGCGGGGCGGCCGTGTGGGCAGTGGCCGGCGGTGGGGTCGTCGGCGCGGCGGGCGTGGCAGGGGTCGGGGCGGCAGTCGCAGCGCTTGCGGTCCCGGCAGGTGTGCTTGCGGACCGCGCGGACGTGGACCGGCCCGAAGGATGGGGCGGTGAAGGTGGGGAACACGGCCGGGTGTTGGGTGACGGTGTCGGGGACGCCCTTGCCGCCGACGAGGCCGGCGCGTAGGAGCTGGTACGCGTCGCGTTGGTAGGTGTGGGCGCAGGATGGGCAGACGGTGGCGCGCCGGTTGCCGCAGGCGGTGTAGATGACCGCGTCGGGCATGGCGTCGGTGTGTCGCTGCTCGACGACGCGTCCGGTGGCCGGTTCGACGGTGAGGAGCTGGCCGGCGAGCCGGATCGGGCGGGTACAACCAGCGGCGGCGCGGACATGCTCGATCCAGCCGAAGTAGTCCGGTCGGGTGGCACGGGTGAAGGCGGCCCCGGCGGCGGTGTAGTCGTAGACGATGGTGTCGGCGTTCGAGCCCACACCCCGGGCCGAAGCGCGGGGTGTGAGGTCCAGCGTCGAGGCCATCAAGCCGCAGTCCCGTTCGGGGTGCGGGTGGTGATGGTGCGTTCGGTGACGATGACCCGGCAGGCGCCGCACTGGCGTTTGGCCGGCTCGTGCCGGTGGCACGGGATCTGGACGGTCTGTCCGCCGCAGCGGACGGTGACCGGTGCCCGGCAGGGTCCGCCGGGGATGACGTCGACGACGGTCCGTCGGATGTCGTAGGGGTGCCCGTCGGGGTGGACGGGGCAGGTGTGGACGACCTGTTCGATGTCGACGAGGTAGATGGTCATCGGGCATCACCGGTCAGGGTGACGAGGAGTTGCCCGGCGACGGCCGGGGCGATGTCGAGCCGATCGGCCAGCTCGACGGCAGTGATCGGTGACCCGGTGTTCTGCTCGTGCTGTACGGCGGCGAACCGGGCCATGGGCAGGAGGTGAGTCGGCACCTCGACCGGCTCCGGCTCGGTGGCCGGCATGGTGGGCTGGATAGCCGGACGGGGTTGCGGGTCGATGGTGAGAGCAGCCGGCGGTGCCGGTTCAGTGGTGACCTGCTCGGCCACCTCAGCCCGGATCGGCTGGGTTGGCTCGACAGCCGGCGCGGTGGGATTGTCGCCCTTGACGGGTGCGAGGACGAGTTTGACCAGGGCCATGAAGGCCAGGGCGGGTACGGCCGAGAGCAGCCAGCCGGAGATGCCCGGCTTGGCGACCGCGAGTTGCGCGGCGAGGGAGAGACCGGCGGCGGCGATGAGCAGGAACAGGGGGTAGCCGATGGGAGCACCGATCCGGCGACGACGCCGGATGGTCAGCAGGCAGGCGATGGGGACGAGTTCGGAGATGACGGCGTTGGCCCAGCCGAACCATTCCCCGGTTCCGGCCGGGGAGTTGTCGAGAGTCCAGTCCTTGACGTGGGTGAAAGAGGCGGCACCGGCGAAGCCGGCGACGACGAACAGGATGAGGACCAGGACGACACCCTCGATTCGGGTGCCGGTGGTGGGTTGACGGTTCATCGGACACCGCCCATGTAGGCCATGGCGATGCCGATGAGCAGGATGACGCCGAAGGTGATCAGGACGCCCATCAGGAGTCTCCTTCGTGGCAGTCGAGGCAGCAGCCGTAGCGGTGCGGGATGTAGTAGGGCTGGACCAGGCCACAGACGGCGCAGGTACGGCGGGCACGCAGTGCCTTGCCGATCGCCTCTCGTTGCGCGGGGGTAGCGGTGCGCTTGGGCTTGGCCAGGTCGAGGCGGTAGAGGTAGGCGACGCGCTTACCGCGCCGCCAGAGGATCTGGGCGACGGGGTCATTCCCGCCGGGACGCAGACCGGCAGCGCAAAGCTGCCGCAGGGTGGCGAGCCCGTTGGGTGCCATCCGGTAGGGGTAGGTGGGGAACCCGAAGCGGGTGCCGGTCGGGTCGTAGTAAGTGGTCACGGCCGGTCTCCCCAGCGTTGCTGGGCGGCTTGGCGGGAGATGCCGAGGCGCTGCCCGATCTCGGCCCAGGAGTAGCCGAAGGAGCGGAGCCCGACGACGGCGTCGGTGATTGCCTCGTCGATGACGGCGGAGAGGGCGACCAGGTCGCGAAGGGCTTCGACGTCCCCGGTGGCGACGCGGCGACCGTGGGCGCGAATGATGCGCCGGGCGAACGCGGCGAACTCGGTGTTCTCGACGACCTCCCGCCGCTTCTGTATGGGGATGCGAGGCGTCAAGGACTTCTTGACAGTGCTCACCGGTTCTCACCCCCGGTGGTGTGGAGGTCATCCCACTCGTCGGCGGCCGTCTCCAGGGCGGTGATGACCTGCTCGGCGGTACGCGCCGGGTCGTCGTTCCACGAGTACGGGGAGGTGCGTTCGTCGATGACGAAGCCGTCCTCGTCGACGAGGAAGACCGGCGCGGTGGTGTCGAGGTAGTCGACAAATGCGTCGAGCGCGGCGAGGTAGTCACCCAGGGCATCGGGGGCGAGTTGGGAGAAGTGCTGCACGCGGTGGCCGGCGGCGGCGATGCCGATGGCCCCGGCGACGCAGGCCGGCGGGGTCGGGGTGTCGGTGGTGGGGCGGTAGTAGGTGCCCTGGTGCCAGCCGTGCCGGCGCAGGTAGAGGGCAGCCATCCGGAGCAGGGCAGCAGTGGTGACCGTTCCGGTGGTAGGTGGGTTCTGGGTAGCCTTCATGGCAGCCACGTCCTTTCAGAAGGGCTTGGTGGGAGGTCGGCGGAACCGGTCTGCTTTCCAGGGCTTGAGCCGGTTCCGTCGGCCGATCAGTTGGCGCGTAGCCGCAGGTAGCGGCGGAATCGGGTGGGATCGCCGGGCACCTGTACGGGTGCTGAGGCGAAGACGAGGAGCCCGCGTTCGGTGGCCAGCTCCATGAGCGTGGCGATCTCCTCGGCCGTACCGATGACGTGTCGGTCGGTGTACCCGGTGGCCGGTGGCGGGGTGCGACGGGCGCGGATCAGCTCTCGCAGTTTCATGCGGCGGTTCCCCAATCGAGTCGAGATCCGGTCGGGTCGGATGAGCGGGTGGGACGACGAGTCCAGGCGGCGTAGTCGGCGATGCCGGCAATCTGGGCGTCGGTCAGGTAGGCGACCTTGATGCGGCGGGGAGTGCCGCCTTCGGCGATGAGGTACGCGGCGCCCTGGTTGGTGGGGGCGATGTCGGTGGCGGTGTAGCCCTGCTCGGCCCATCCGTGGCCGAGGACGATGTTGGAGCTGTTGGGGGTGGTGCAGCGGAACGCGGCGCGGTAGCCGAACAGGTCCCGCAGGCTGGTGGGGATGATGTCGAACGACGGTCGCTGGGTGGCGGCGACGACGGGGATGCCGGCGGCACGGCCTCGGGCGACCAGGTCCCGTAGGAGAGCGACGAACTCTTCCTGTTCCTGCTTGCCGCCGATGGTGGCGGAGTAGAAGGCGATCTCGTCGACCAGGACGGTGATGACGGAGAGGCCGTCGAGAGCGGTGACCTTGCGACGCCCGTGGGCGCGCAGCCACGCGTACCGGTTGTTCATCACCTGCTGTAGGCGTCGGAGGACGTCGAGCGCGGCGGTGATGTCGGGGCCGATGAAGGCGTCGGCGCAGTCTTCCCACTGGCCGAGTTCGACGAGCTTGCCGTCGAGCAGGACGAGGCGGGAGTCAGCCGAGAGAGCGGCGTGGGCCGCGATGGTGTTGAGTAGGCCGGACTTACCGCCGCCGGGTTCACCGCCGGCGAGCAGGTTGCGATAGGCCAGGGTGATGTAGACAGGCTGGCCGAACTCGTCGATGCCGACGAAGATCGGGTCGAACATCGACAGGCCAGGCCCCACCGGAATGCCGGCGGTCGGGGCGGGTGCCGTAGTCATGGGTGCCCTCCTTGGGCGTTGATGGGCGCGGAGAGCCACACGAAGGAGCCCGTAGGGCTCCCCGCGTCCGGGATGGGTTGCGGGATCAGATCCAGTCGGAGACGTCGTCGACGTCCGACGACGCTGCGGATGGCTTGCTGCCGTTGGCCGACGGGGCGGCCTGCTTCTTGGTCTGGATGGGCAGGGTGACCGTGGGTGCCTGAACGTCGGGCAGGTCCAGGGCGGTGGGGATGACCGGCGTCGGTCGGTCGGTGGCCGGAGCGTCGGGAGTGATGACGTCGGCCAGCGGGGACGTGACGGTTGCGGTGAGCACCTCGCGGCGCTTGACGTCGAACCGCAGGTACGCGGCGTTCCCGTCGGAGGCGCGCTCGACCAGGACGGACGAGGCGTGGCAGGTGACGGCGATCTTGTCGAGTCGGCCTTCCAGGTCCGCCAGGGACAGGCCGGGTCGCAGGTAGACCCAGACCCGTTCGCCGACCGGGGTCGGCTTGGCCCACAGAATCAGCGGGAGGGAGCCAGACTGGTTGGCGATGATGAACTGCGCGAAGCAGACGCGCAGCCGGTGGCGCACGATCAGGCACCACACCCAGGCGACGACCTGGCGTCGAACGGTGGGGATGGTGGCCGGAACGCCGAGGACGACCGCGACGACGGCCAGGGTGACGATGGTCGGGGTGTGGGTGGCGAGCTGCACCCACGCCGTCAGCAGAGCGACGGCAAGGATGATTTCGGGGGTCCACCACCACAGCAGCCGCAGGACCGGCCAGATGCGGACCAGGAGCCAGGCCAGCGCGCCGCACGGGACGCCGATGGCCGCGCCGATGAACAGCGCGATGATGGGGTGTACGTAGGAGGCGGCCACCACGGCACCGAGTACGCCGAGGATGACCGCAGTGAGGATGAACGCCATTCGGGCGTTGCGGGCCGAGGACCGGTGAACCTTGGCCTCGATTACTGTCACCGTTCCGGTTGACTTCCGGCCGAACGAGCGGCGAGGGCTAGACTTGGACACGACACGTCCTCCCAAGCAATTGGGCTGGATGGGTTGGAGAGCACGGGGTCGGCAGGTGTAGGAGCCAGTACCGGCCCCGGGCTCGAAATCACTCAGGCCGCGTAGCGACCCGTACTGAACTGGGCAGGCGGGGTCGGCAGGTGTAGAAACCAGTACCGACCCCGCGCCAATTGGATAGGGCAACCACGGGTTGCCAGGGCCGGGAGAATAGGAGCCAGAAACGCTCCCGGACCGAAGATGGATCAGATCAGCGGACCATCAGGCCGCTTCGTGCATCAGACACCAGAGGCTCACACAGCGCGGTGAGCGAAGGACTACTTAGCCGCCGAGTTACCAGCCTTCGGCTTCAGCGAGATGGCGCGGAACGCGACGCCGTTACGCCCGTTGGTCGCCCACGGAATGGCCTCCAACTGCTCGACAGCGACGAGCTGTCCCACCGTCACGCCCGGCTTCTCTCCCGCCGTGGTGATGGTGATGATCTCGCCGCCGGTCTCGTCGAGTACGAAGACCTGGGTGGACCACATGAGCCGGCCGGTGTTCTTCTCCGACCGCTGATTGCCGTTCTGGTCGTTCTTCGGCTCGGGGTCCTTCGTCACCTGAACCTGCTTGCTCTGGGTGTCCACGTACAGCTTCACAACAGACCTCCTGTGTCTCGGGCCAGATATTGAGCTTGTCCCCGGTGGACTCTTGCTCTTGGCCTCCTGCGGATAAGGCTCCCGGAAAGCGGGGGACAGCCCATCCGATGGGCTGGACGACTATGGGACGTCTTGGCTATCGTCTAGTTGTCCCTAGTCGTCCCTTGGGGAGGGTCGGATGCCGAACGACCGGCTACGCGATGCCATCCTGCGCAACGGCCTGACTCCCGTCGTCGTGGCCGAGCGGATCGGAGTCGACCCGAAGACCGTGGAACGGTGGATCACGCAGGACCGGACGCCGTACCCCCGCCACCGGCACGCGATCGCGGCGATGGTGCGTGAGGATGTGCCGTACCTGTGGCCCGACGCGGTGAGTCCGGAGAAGGCGTCGAAGATCGGTCAGAGTGAGATGGTCCAGCTCTACTCCCGGCGATCCTCCGTGCCGTACGACCTATGGCGGCGACTGATCGAACGGGCCGAAACCCGGATTGATGTGCTGGCCTACGCCGGCCTTTTCCTGTTGGAGCAAGACCCGAGGCTCGTTGACGTCCTGCGTCAAAAAGGCGCCGGTGGTGTCGCAGTGACGATCCTGCTCGGGAACCCGGACAGCGCCGCAATCGAGCGGAGAAGCATCGAGGAGGGTGCGCCCGGCGTGATGGCCGCGAAGATTCGTCAGGTGCAGCAGTCGTACAAGCACCTTGACGGCGCACCCGGAGTGACGGTGCTCTACCACGAGACGACGCTGTACAACTCGATCTACCGGTTCGACGATGAGATGCTGGTCAACACGCACGTCTACGGCTTCCCGGCCCCACACGCGCCAGTGATGCACCTCCGCCGGCTCAACGGTGGCGACCTGTTCGGCACATACGCCGACAGCTTCGACCGCGTCCTGTCCGCCTCGAAGCCGCTGCCAGTCGGTGAGGTGGCAGCCTAGAGCCATGGCGAGAACCGAGCACTACCACGACCCGAACGCGCCGAAGGCCAACAGCATCGTCGTGGCCGTCTCCGTCTTCGTCCGCGACGAGCAAGGCCGGGTGCTGCTCATCCAACGCACCGACAACGGCCTGTGGTCACTGCCTGGCGGCGGCCAGGAGATCGGCGAATCGGTCGCCGAGACAGCGGCCCGAGAGACCCGCGAAGAGACCGGCATCAGCGTCGAGGTGACCGGCCTAGTGGGCGTCTACTCCGACCCAGGCCACGTCGTTGCCTACTCAGACGGCGAGGTACGACAGCAGTTCTCGCTCTGCTTCCGAGCCGTCCCCGTCGGCGGCACCCCGACCCCGAGTGACGAGTCAAGCGACGTTCGATGGGTGGCCCGCGACGAGCTGGATGCGCTCGACATCCACCCGTCGACCCTGCTCCGCATCAGCCACGGCTACGAGGACCGCGCCGAGCCCTACATAGGCTGAGAGACGCTGCCAACAAGCCGTTGTTGAGTCCGCTGCACAGCGGCGACCATCTCCGGTTCCGCCCGGCCGATGAACCGGGTAACCAGGTGCTCCGGCCCGTACCGCGACCGAATCTCGGCCAGCCGCTCCAACACCTCGAAGTCCTGCCCGTCCGGCCCGGTCGTCATGTCTGAGAAGCAGAGCGCGTCTGTTACCGCGGTTTCCTCCCGAGGGAACTCGGCGGCCAGGATCTCACCGAGTCCACGCTCCTCCGCTTCCAGCCAGGCGCAGGAGTGGTGAGCCACCAGGGCAGCAATCCGCTCGTTGAACCGCTCCCGCCGCAGCCAGCGGCCCCCGTCGAGCGAGTGAAAGCCGGTGTCGACCAGATCCGGGCTGTAACCCACGTCATGCAGCCACGCCGAGGCCACGAGCACCGCACGATCCTCGACCGGTACGGCAGTGCTGACCCGGTCCGCCTTGGCGGCCACCGCTTGGACGTGACTCCACCGACGAGGTAGCGGAATCTCCAGCAGATGCCGCGCAACTTCCCGAGCGGTGTCGACGAGGTCGGCCATGCCGCCAGGGTACGGAGCGCGCGAGGTCCGCACCATCCTGTGTCCGCTGGGCGACGGCACGAGGCCAGCCGGCTACCGGCTACCGGCGATGTGGTTCAAACTTTCTGTACGTCTTCAAGGCGGCCCTGAACGGGCCGCACGCGCCGCCGCCTGGGCGCGCGC
>NZ_SISL01000176.1:0-11469 GCF_004307965.1 Verrucosispora sp. SN26_14.1
CCCGGCGGCCGTCGACGAGTTGGCGCCCGTGGCGACCGCGCTGGGCCTGACGCTGACCGCCGCTTCCTGGGCGGACGCGGCGGAGCTGACCGACGTCGACCTGCTGATCTCCACGGTGCCGAAGGGCGCCGCCGACGAGCTGGCCGATGTGGTGCGCTGGCGTCCCGGCACGGTGCTCTTCGACGCCATCTACGACCCGTGGCCGACCCCGCTGGCCGCGTCGGCCGCTGCCGCCGACTGCCCGGTCGTCTCCGGCCTGGACCTGTTGCTGGCCCAGGCCGTCGGCCAGTTCGAACAGTTCACCGGCGTTCCCGCCCCCCGGGCCGCGATGACCGCCGCGCTGACCGCCGCTCGGGTCGCTGCTCAGGTCGACTGACCGCCGTGTGGTCGGCTTGGCCGTCGCGCGCTTACCGGATCTCGGGTCGACTGACCGCCGCGCTGACCGCCGCCCGGGTCGCTGCCCGGGTCGACTGACCGCTCGATCCAGGATCGAGTGGCCTTCTTCCCCGCGCGAAGCCACTAAATCCTGGATCGAGTGCCTTCGTCGGCTGAGGTCGGGGCGTCCGGGGTGGGGCCGTCCGGGATGGGGGGATCGGGGTGGCGGCGTGGGGCTGCCCAGGCGAGGAACCGGGTGAAGAGGGTGGCCGGGTCGGGGCCGTCGTGCTGGTCCGCGACACCAAGGACCGGGACGGCGGCACCCTGCGGTTCGCGCCGGCCGCCTGGCAGTCGTTCGTCGCGCTGGCGAAGCAGGCCGCCCCGAACTGAGCCGCACGTGCGGCACCGAAGGCCCCCGACCACGTCGGGGGCCTCCGTCGTGCCCGTGCCGCTGAGTGCGCCCGTACCGCTGGGTCGCGGCATCGCCCGGCGCGGACTTGCGTATCGGTCGTCACTGGGGTAGATCATCGATCCCGGCCCGGATGCGACGCCGCTCGGCGCTGAGATGTGGTCCCCGCTGCGGCGCTGACCTGCGGATCGGCCGGTGCTGAGTCGCCAGACTGCCGGTACGCTGCCGCAGCTCCGACCGGGCGCGGTGTCGCAGCGTCGGCTTAGGCGAACTTTAAGACGCGCTTAGGTTCCCCGGTCATTCACACGCTCTGTTGTGTACGCCGATACGCTCCACAGCGTTATCGCCGAATTCACAAGGAGTCTGAGTGACCAGGCGCGGACTGCACCGCCTCATCCGGCATCAGGGCCCCCGGCGCAAGGCCGTGGTGCTCGGTGTCCTCGGCACCACGGTCGTACTCGGCATCGGCGCGACCATGGTGCCCCTGATCGCCGACGACGACCTCTCCATACCGGTGGTGTTCGACACCACCGCCACGAGCGTTCCGCAGGACGGCGACAACAGCGTCAAGACGACGTTGGCCACCTGCGCCGCCCCGTGTGACGGCAACCCCCGTGGGGACCGGCAGGCGGTCCTCGCCTTCTCGGTGACCTCACTTCCCGCGAACGCGACGAACATCCGGGCGACGTTGCGGGTGCACTCCTGGCAGGCGTTCGACGCGGCGGTGACCGCGCACGACTCCGGGCTCGACGCCCGGGCCGCCCGGCCGGCTCCCGGTCAGGTCGGTGCCGCCCTGGACGCGGTGTCCGGCGTCGGCAAGGGCTTCAACGAGTGGGACGTCTCCAAACTGGTGACCGGCAACGGCACCTGGACGGTGTCGCTGGCACAGGCCGGGCTGGGCAGCCGGATCTACTGGGCGTCGGGGGAGAACCGCAACCCGGACGTCCGTCCCCGCCTGGTGTTGCGCTACGACGCGGGTACGCGTCCGGCACCCGCCCCGTCCAGCGTCTCGCCGACGCCCTCGGCCGCGTTGCCGACCCGTCCACCCGCCTCGCCGACCGTGTCGCCGAGCGTGAGCCCGAGCCCGGCCCGGCCCAGCCCGACGCCGACCAAGCCACCGGCGGACCCCGGTGCGTGCGGTCAGGTGTCGGCGAAGCTGGTGCCGTCCTGCGGTGCCTGGTGGGGGATGTACTCACCCTCCGGGGCGGGCAGCGGATGGGACCACGGTAAGGCGATCACCGACGTGGAGAAGCAGGTCGGGCGGACGTTCGACATCGTGCACCGCTACCACGACTTCTCCAACAGCGGCAGCAACGGTGCCTTCCCCGACGCGTACCAGCAGCAGCAGATGCGCGAGGGTCGGCTGATGTTCTTCGCCTGGGAGAGCCGGGTCTTCTCGTCCGGCACGGTGCTCACCTGGCGGGACGTCTACAGCGGCCGGTACGACCAGACGATCGACGACGTGGCCGGCCGGATCAAGGCGGCCGGGGTGCCGGTGTTCATGGGCTTCGACCACGAGCCGGAGGACGAGCCGGAGAAGGGCAGCGACGCCGAGTTCGTCCGTGCCTGGCGGTACGTGCACGACCGGTTCGCCGCGGCGCAGGTCCGTAACGCGGTGTGGGTCTGGACGATGATGGGCTGGTCCGGCCACTACAACCGGTACGCCGGCCTGTACCCGGGTGACGCCTACGTCGACTGGGTGGCCTGGGATCCGTACAACTTCCACGTCTGCAACGGCAGTACGACCTGGAAGAGCCCGAGCACCACGATCGGTTCGTTCTACCGCTGGTTGGACGACACCGGGATCGGCAAGGGCAAGCCCCGGATGCTGGCCGAGTTCGGCACGAACTTCGACAGCGCCGACCCGAACGCCAAGCGGCGGTGGTTCGAGGAATTCCCGGCGGCGCTGAAGGCGCATCCGAAAATCAAGGCGGCGATCTACTTCAACTCTCCGGGGATGACGAAGACGACGAACGTCTGCAACATGACAATGAACCAGGACCCCAGCGCGGTGGCCGGATTCGCCGCCGCCGGACGCGACAGTTACCTTCGGCAACCCACCGGAGGCAGCCGCTGACCTGAGGTAACCCGCGGGCGGTCCGGTGCCGAAGAGGTGCTGTCCGACATGCGACCGCCCGCGGTGTTGTCTGCAACTGGATGAACTGACCGCCCAATCGGCGGATGTCGCCTCCGGGGCGAACGGGAGAAGCTACGCAACGCACATTCCCGTCCACCCTGGAGGCGCAGCGTGCCCATAATCTCCTTCCCGTGGCGGAACACCCGCCGAAAGCGCGTACGGGCAGGGGCTGTCGCATTAGCAACCGTCGCGGCCGTCCTGGCCGTGCCCAGCGCGACATCCGCCGCCGTGGTGCCGGTTCCCGAACCGGCGACTCTGGTGTCCGCGAACCCCGCCGACGAGACCCCGCACGCGCGGGACGGTGAGGCCCGTGCCTTCGCACAGGTCGGCAACACGGTGTTCGTGGGAGGAAGCTTCACCCAGATCCGGCAGACCGTCAGTACGCCGTGGATCACCCAGCGTTATCTCTTCGCCTACGACCGGACCACCGGGACGATCTCCACCGCCTTCCTGCCGGTGCTCGACGGGGCGGTCAACTCGCTCATCGCCGGTCCCGGCGGGACGCTGATCGTCGGCGGCGTCTTCAAGAACGTCAACGGGGTGGCCCGCCGCAACCTGGTGGCGCTCGACCCCTCCACCGGCATGATCATCGACAGCTGGGTGGGCCGGTCCGACGGTGGCACCGTGCGCGACCTGGTGCTGCACGGCAACTGGCTCTACGTGGCCGGCGCGTTCAACTGGCTCAACGGCACGGCGCACGCCGGGCTCGGGCGGCTGAACGCGACCACCGGTGCGATCGACCCGACCTTCAACATCAACACCTCGGTCGGTCGACACGACACGAGCATGTACGCGTGGGCCATCGACGTGTCGCCGGACGGCAACACGCTCGTGGTCGGCGGCAACTTCATGTTCGTCAACGACCTGCCGCGCAACCAGATCGCGCTGATCGACCTGACCGGTACGCCGAGCGTGATCGACTGGAGCAGCGAACGGTTCGTGGCGCCGTGCGCGGCACCCACCACCTTCGTGCACTACGTCCAGGATGTGCGTTTCGGTGGTGACGGCAGCTGGTTCGTCGTCGGCACCAACGGCGGCGCGGGCTGGCCGTCGGCGTACTGCGACGTGCTGGTGCGCTTCGAGACCGCCGCCCGGGGCAGCGGTCAGAACGCCACCTGGGCCAACTTCACGGGCAACGACACCATCACCTCGGTCGAGGTGGCCGACAACATCATCTACCTCGGCGGGCACTTCCGCTGGTTGAACAACCCGAACGCCAGCGACAAGGCGGGCAACGGCGCGATCGACCGGCTCGGCATCGGCGCGGTCAACTCGGCCACCGGCATGCCGGTGAACTGGAACCCGCGTCGCAGCGGCGGCTCGGCCCTGCCCTCGGGCGCCAGCTCGTGGGGCTCGACCGTGCCGGTCCTCTGGCGGGGTCCGGACGGCCTGTACTTCGGGCACAACTCCGACGGCATGGGCAACGAGTACCACGGCCGGCTGGGCATGTTCCCGGTCAGCGGTGGACGCACCATCACTCCGCGCAACCCTCCGACGGCCGCCAGCGGTCACCTCTACCTGAACGTCGGTAGCGGTTCGGTGGCGAAGGTGCCGTTCGACGGCAGCACCCTCGGCGCCGCCACCACGGTGAGCCAGACCAACTACACCGGTGCCGGGGCGACCTGGCGGGTGGACGACCGGATCTACTGGTCGCGGCTGGTCTCCGGTTCGCCGACCGGCAGTCGGATCGACATCTCGATGTTCAACGGCACCACCATCGGTGTGCCGTGGGAGGCGTCCGGCTACAACGACTGGTTCAACCCGGCGCAGCTGAACGGGGCGTTCTTCCTCGACGGGCGGCTCTACTACACCCGGACCGGGACGAACAACCTGTATTACCGGTTCTTCGAGATCGACGGCAACTACCTGGGTGCCACCGAGTTCACGGTGCCGACCACGGGCATCACCTGGTCGTCCGTACGCGGCATGGCCTGGGTGAACGGGAAGATCGTCTACGGGGCGACCGACGGGTCGCTGCGCAGCGTGCCCTTCGACCCGACCCTGGCCCCCGCTGCGGCGGCCACCGGTGCCGAGGCTACGGTGATCGCCACCGCTACCACGGAGCTCACCTGGTCGACGTCGTCGATGTTCTTCTCCGTGCAGTAGCGTTCACTGTTCGTAATGTAACCTCGGTAAATTGTTCACGTTGGGCCGGCGGCGGATCCACCGTCGCCGGCCCACGGAACGTGGGGAGGACCGTTGACCGGCATCCGGCGTGGATTCGTGGTGCGCATGGTCTTCGCGATCAAGCGTCGCTGGTACGCCCTGCGCTATCCGCGCCTGACCCTCGGGCGGGACGTCGAGATCCGGGGACGGATCCGGCTGCGGCGCGGGGTCCGCGTGACCATCGGTGACCGGACCAGGGTGAACAAGCTGGTCCGTTTCGCCGGTCCGGGCGAGGTGCGCGTCGGGGCCGACTGCCTGCTCAACGCGACATGGGTGGGCACGTGGACGTCGGTGACGATCGGGAATCGGTGCCTGTTGTCCGACTGCGAGTTGCTGGACAATGACTTCCACAACCTGCCACCGGCTCAGCGGCACGATCCGCCCACCCCGGCCACGCGTGCGCCCATCACGGTCGAGGACAACGTCTGGATCGGCGCGCACGCGCTGGTCATGAAGGGTGTACGGATCGGCCGGGACAGCGTGGTGGGGGCTGCGACCGTGGTGCGGACGGACGTGCCGCCCGGAGTCGTGGTCATCGGCAACCCACAACAAACGGTGAAGAAGTTCAATGACTGATGCCGCTCCGAGCCCCTGGGCCAACGACGGTGCGAACGCCGAGTCGTCGCCCCGCTCCGTCACCATCAGCGACGTGCTGCGCGTGCCGCTGCACCGGATCCGGCAGGTCGGCGCGGTCGCCGCGCTCGGGCTGCTGGCCGCCGCGGGCTACGCGTTCCTGGCCCCGTCGGCGGTGAGCGCAAACGCGGTGGTGGCGGTCCGTCCGGTGGTCACCGACGCGTTCACGCCCAGCGGCGCCAACGCCGACCGCGCGGTGAACATGAACGTGGAGAGCCGCATCGCCACCGGCACCGAGGTGGTCGGGAAGCTGGCCGACGAGTTCGGCTCGGACCAGCGTTCGGTCCGCGACGCCCTCGAGGTCGAGGTGCCCACCGGTGGGCAGATCCTGCGCTTCGTCTACCAGGCCCGCAGCGCCGACGACGCGGTGCTCGGTGCCAACCTCGCCGCGGAGAGCTACCTGAACGTCCGGCGGGCCATGTACGAGCGGCAGCGCGAGGAGATGCTCCGCTCGTACGACGAGAGCATCGAGAAGGTCGCCACCCAGCAGGCGGCGGCGCAGCGACGGGTGAACAACTCCCGGGACACCGCCGCCAGCAACGTGGCCGTCGCCGAGCTGAGCGCGATCAACAACCAGCTCACCCAGCTCAACTCCGCCCGCACCGAGATCGCCGCCGTCGACGTGAACCCGGGGTGGGTCACCCAGTCCGCCGAGCGGGCGCTGACCTCGGCGGCCGGCAACGCACCCATGCTGATGGCCGCCGGGCTGCTCGGTGGTGCCCTGATCGGTCTCGTGCTCGCGTTCGCCTGGGAGTCCTTCGACCGGCGGGTGCGGACCGTCGTCGACGCCAAGGACAACACCGGCCTGCCGCTGCTGGGCACCATCCGGTACACCGGCCTGCGCGGGCGGGCCGTCGACGCGGACGTGCGCTACGTCGCGATGGCCATCGCCGAGCGGGTACGCCATCCGGCCCGGGTCGCCGTGGTCACCGCCCGGGAGGACGCCAGCGCGATCACCGCCGGGCTGGCCGTGGCGCTGGCGGTGGCCGGTCGCGAGGTGTTCGTCGCCGACGACAGCGGCCGGATCGACCGGCTGCGCGCCGCCGTGCAGGCCGACCGGGACCGGCTGCCGCCCAGCATCGACCCGAGCCGGCCCACCGTGCCCAAGCCGCGCACCGCACCGGCCCGGCCGGTCAGCATGGAGGGGCCGGACGACTCGCCCACCGAGATCATCCGCCGTCCCTCGCCGCACCCGCCGGGTGCGCGTCCCTCGACCGACCCGGAGGCGACGATCACGATTCCCCGGGTCACCTCCGCCAAGGCCAGCGTCACCCCGGTCGTCAACGGCCAGGTGAACGGTGGCGACAAGGTGACCGTGGGCGCCGGCAGCGTCCGCTTCGGCACCTGGCGGCAGGGCGCCGACCAGCGTCTGGTGCTCTACAACGCCCCGCCGGCCGAGGCCGACGAGCGGGGTGTGGCCGTGGCCCGGCAGGGCACCGCGGTGGTGGTGGTCGAGCGGGACCGGACCCGGCAGACCGATTTGCGTCGGCTCGCCGAGCGACTGCGGGCGGCCGGGGTGAATCCGCTCGGCTTCGTGCTCTCGCGCAGCGGCCGAGGCTGAGGCGGTGCCGGTGATCCAGGCACCGCCGGCCACCGAGCCGGCGCCGCCGGCAGCCGCCGACACCCCGTCGGTCCTCGCCCCGCCACCACGGCTGCCGCTGTGGCCGCTGATCGCCATGTTCGGGCTGGTGCCGATCTGGTGGCTGGCCGGTTTCTTCTATCTCGGCTGGCCGCTGCTGGGCGCGTTGCTGTTCGTGCTGCTGGTCACCCGAGGGCGGGTGCCGTTGCCGCCGGCCACCGGGATCTGGCTGCTGTTCCTGGCCATCGTGCTGGTCAGCGTCACCCAGTTGCAGTCGCCGGTGTCGTTGCTGACCTTCGCCCTGCGGCTGGGCTTCTACCTCACCGCGGTGGTGGTCGGCGTCTACGTCTACGCGGTCGCCCGGGAACGCCCCGACCAGACCGCCGTCCTGGTGCCGCTCTGCGCGTTCTGGTTCGGGCTGGTCGTGCTGGGCTGGCTGGGTGTGATGGTGCCGAGGTTC
Organism: Verrucosispora sp. SN26_14.1; assembly: GCF_004307965.1. NCBI lineage: Bacteria > Bacillati > Actinomycetota > Actinomycetes > Micromonosporales > Micromonosporaceae > Micromonospora > Verrucosispora sp. SN26_14.1. The sequence continues at coordinate 7,760 of NZ_SISL01000176.1, forward strand.
GAGATGACCACGCCGGTCGAGGTGCTGCTGCCGGGCGGGGTGTCCGGCACCCCGTTCATCAACGACATGGTGCACCTGGCCACCGCCGAGTACAGCGCCCGGTCGTTGAACCCGATCTTCCGGCCGGCGGCACCCTTCGCGTACACCAACAACTACGGCAGCGCGTACGCGATCACGCTGCCCTGCGTGGTCGCCTTCACGATGCTGCGCCGACGGGGGCTGCTGCGCTGGGCGCTGCTCGCCTCGCTGCCGCTGTCGCTGGTGCCGGCCTTCCTCACGCTCAACCGCGCGATGTTCCTCAGCCTCGGCGCCGGCCTGGCCGTGCTCGGCCTGCGCGCCGCGTTGCGCGGCAACGTCCGGGTGGCGGCCTCGATCGTCGGCGTGGTGCTGGTCGGTGGCCTGGTCACGCTCTTCATCCCGGTGACCGAGTTGATCGGGAACCGGGTCGAGTCCAGCGACACCAACACCGACCGGTTCTCGCTCTACTCGGAGGTGTTGCGCCGGGTGGGCGACTCACCGTGGCTGGGCTACGGCGCCCCGGTGAACGTCGACACCGTCTCCGCCGACGCGCCGATCGGCACCCAGGGCCAGCTCTGGATGGTGCTGTTCAGTCACGGCGTACCCGCGCTGCTCTGCTTCCTCGCCTGGTTCGTCGTCGCCGCGTTCGTCTGTGCCCGCGCCACCTCGGCAGCCGGGCAGTGGCTCTCCATCGTCCCGGTGGTCTGCCTGGTGCAGGTGCCGTTCTACGGGATGGCCAACCAGAACCTCGCCGTCGCCTTCTTCGCGGTCGGCTTCGCGATGGCGCTCACCGAACGGGAGGTGCACCGCGCGGACAGGCGGTCCCGACCACGACCACGACCGGCGGTGCGACCGACATGACCGTCACCACCAGTTCCCCGGCCGGGGACCGGCCCGCCGGAACGGATCCGGGCCGGGACGACGGCGCGACCGAGACCCGGCGCAGCGTCCGCAGCGGTGTCGCCGGGTTGGTCGGCGCCGCCACCAGTGGCCTGTTCGGCTTCGTGCTGGCGGTCGTCATCACCCGGGGGTACGGCACGACCGGGTCCGGCGCGTTCTTCGCCGCGATCGGCGTGGTGACCGTCGCCGCCGCGGTCTGCACCCTGGGCGCGGAGACCGGGCTGATGTGGGCACTGCCCCGGCGCCGGGCCGGGGCGAGTGGCGACGCCGCCCGGGTGCTGCCGGTGGCCCTGGTGCCGCCGCTGCTGTTCGCGGTGCTGATCGCGATCGGTGGTGCGTTGCTCGCCGGTCCGCTGGCCGGGCGGCTGCTCGGGCCGGAGGGGGAGTCGCTGCTGGTGGTCACGTTCGTCGCGGTGCCGGTGGTGGTCGCGATGAACCTGCTGCTGGCCGTGGTGCGGTGCGTGCGCCCGATCCGCTCGTACGTGGCGGTGCAGTTCCTGCTGCTGCCGGTGGCCCGACCGGCGCTGGTCGGCATGGCGTTGCTGGTCGGCGGCGGGCTGGTCGCCGGCATGACGGGCTGGCTGGTGCCGGCCGCCGTCGGGTTGCTGGTCTGTCTGATGATGGTCGCCCGGCCGCTGGGCGTGGGTCGCGGCGTCCGGCTGCGTCCGGAGCCCACGGACTGGTCCACGTTCTGGCGGTTCGCGCTGCCTCGGGCCGCCTCCGCCGCGATCGACGCCGGCAGCATGTGGGTCGGCGTCCTGCTCACCTCGGCCCTGGCCACCCAGGCCGACGCCGGTGTCTTCGGCGCGGTCGGCCGGTACGTCCTCGCCGGGCAGTTGGCGATGCAGGGCCTGCGGGTGGCGGTCTCGCCGCAGTTGTCGCGGTTGCTCGGGCGTGGCGAGCGGGTCGCCGCGGCGGCCGTGCACCGGCAGTTGACCACCTGGGGGCTGGTGCTGTCCTGGCCGGTCTACCTGCTGCTCGCCGTGTTCGGACCGGCCTTCCTGGCGCTGTTCGGTCCCGAGTTCACCGCCGGTGCCGCCGCGTTGACCGTGCTCGCCCTGGCGATGCTGATCAACACCGGTGTCGGCAACGTGCAGAGCCTGCTGCTGATGGGTGGGCGCAGCGGCCTGCACCTGGCCGGCGCGCTGGCCGGACTGGTGGTCACCGTCGGTCTCGGCCTGGTGCTGATCCCCGCGTACGGCGCCACCGGCGCGGCCCTGGCCTGGGCGGCCGGCATCGCGACCGAGAACCTCACGGCGGTCACCTGCGCCCGGCTGGTGGTACGCCAGCCGTTGGTCGACGCGGGGATGCTGCGGGCGGCGGCGGCCACCGTCGGCGGCGTCGGGCTGGCCTCGGTCGCCGGCCTGGTGGTGGGCGGTCGGGGCATTCCCGGCCTCCTGGTAGCGGTGGCCGTGTTGGCCGCCGGCTGCGTCGGCTTGTTGACGTTACCCCGGGTGCGACGCGGCATCCGGGCGACCATGGTGCAGATTCGGGGCGGGTCGCCGCAGGGCACCCCGCCCCCGCCGTCGAAGGGCAGGTGAGGTCGTCGTGTCGTCCATCCGGGACCGGGTGAAGCAACTGGTGCCGACCCAGGTGACGAATCGGGTGCGGGAGAGCCTCGTCGACTACGGGGTCCGCACCAGCGACCGGCGTCCGCTGCCGGACTTCCTCATCATCGGGACCAAGCGGGGCGGGACCACCTCGCTGTGGAACTACCTCATCCAGCATCCGCTGGTGCCCCGGCTCTTCCCGGCCTGGAACACGAAGTCCTCGCACTACTTCGAGGAGCACTGGGGTCGCGGCGAGGCGTGGTACCGCTCGCACTTCCCGACCCTGCGCCAGCGGGAGGCGCTGGAGAGCCGCCACGGCGGCCCGGTCCGCGTCGGCGAGGCGGCACCGCTGTACATGTTCCATCCGCTGGCCGCCGAGCGGGTCGCCGCGCTGATGCCGACGGTGAAGCTGATCGTGCTGCTGCGGGACCCGGTCGAGCGGGCGTACTCGCACTGGAAGGAGCGGCGGACCAACGGCGTGGAGCCGCTGGACTTCGCCGCCGCGTTGGCCGCCGAGCCGGAGCGTACGGCGGGGGAGCGGGAGCGGTTGATCGCCGAGCCGGAGTACTTCAGCGAGCCGTACGACTGGCACACCTACCGGGCCCGGGGCCGCTACCTGGAGCACCTGGAGCCGTGGCTGGACCGGTTCGACCGTTCGCAGCTGCTCTTCCTGCCCAGCGAGGACCTGTACGGCGACGCACGGGCCACCTACCGCCGGACCCTGGACTTCCTCGGCCTGCCCGCTTTCGACCTGCCGGACTTCAAGGTCTACAACGACCGGCGGTCGGCACCGCTGGAGGCGGACCTGCGTGCCGAGTTGACCGAGTACTACCGCCCGCACAACGAGGCGCTGCGGCAGCGGCTGGGGCTGTCGCTCGACTGGCCGGACCGGGTCGCGTGACCACAGCGGCCACCGCGACGGCCGACCCCCGCTCGCGTGACGACGGCCTGGGCTGGGTCACCCGGGCGGTCTTCGGCGACGAGCGGATCGCCCTCTCGGTGGACGCCGGGCCGCCCGCCGGGCACACCGTGGTGGCCCGGTACGCGGTCGTCCCGTCGATCGCCCGGGCCCGGTTCCTGCTGCCGCTGGGTGCGCCCCGGGTGACCGCGGCGGCGCTGCTGGCGTACAACGCGTTGCGGCCGGCGAAGGTGCGGGCGGTGCGGGCCGCGCTCGGTGCGGCGGCCCGGGTCGGCATCGTCGACCGGGCCTCGTTCCCGGTGCTCACCGTCGCGGTGCCGACC
>NZ_SISL01000177.1:0-11432 GCF_004307965.1 Verrucosispora sp. SN26_14.1
CCGCCGGTGCGACCCGGACGCGTCGGCGGCGTCGGGTCGGCGGCCTGCCGCGCGAGCACGGCTGTTCGATCTGCGGACATCACAACCTCGTTCGGCCTGGACTGCTCCGGCAGTCGTCCACGGTGGTGGGGCGAGACGTCATCGGCCGGCCCGGGCCATCGCGGCCGCCGCGTCCGACATGGCCCGCTTCGGGTCCTTCCCGTCCACCAGCACCTTGATCAGTTCGAGGGAGAGCGCGTCGGCCTCGCTCGGGAAGGTCGGCCGCGCGTACGGCACCCGCTCCGGCTGGACGGCCTGGAGGTTGGCGACGATCTCCTGCGACATGTCGCCCGGGTAGAAGGAGAGGAAGTCCTTGTTGGACCAGACCGACTCGCGGGCCGACGGGCTGCCCGACTCGGCGCTGACCGCGGTGGCGGTCTCCTTGCTCATCGCCCAGGCGTAGAAGAGCGCCGCCTGCTCCTTCTTGCGCGACGCCTTCGGGATGCCGGCCATCCAGTACCAGTAGTTCGGGGCGGCCGGGGCGGCGGCGCTGCCGGGCCAGCGGGACACCGCGATCTGGTCGGTGTGCTGGCTGCTGCTCTTGTCCAGCACGACCGACAGCAGCCCGCTGGCGTCGGTGTAGAGACCCGCCCGGCCCTCGTTGACCGAGCCGGTGGCCTCCAGCCAGCTCATGTTGGACGCGCCCTTCGGGCCGTACCGGCTGAGCAGCTGCTGCACGTACAGTTCGGTCGCCGCGACCGCCTCGGGGCTGTCCACCGCCGGGGTGTTGCCGGCGTAGAACTCGCCGCCCTGGGTGAGGAAGTAGTTCGTCCAGGTCCAGACGATGTCGAGACCGCGTCGACCGCGCCCGGCGAACGGTCGCTCCATGGTCGCGGAGAGCTTCTGACTGGCGTCGACCAGGCTCTCCTGAGTGGGGAAGCCGGTGATCCCGGCCTGCGACGCCAGGTCCTTGCGATAGATCACCACGCCCGCCTCGGCGGAGAGCGGCAACGCCATCAGCTCACCGTTGAGGCTGCTGGCCCGGCGGGCCGGCTCGAAGAAGTCGTTCGGGTCGAACCAGCCGGTGTTGACCAGGTCGCCGCCGCCGAAGTACGCGTCCAGCGGTTCCAGCCAGCCCGCGTTCATGTACTGCCCGGCCTGCAGGTTGCCGACCATCAGGGCGTCGTAGGTGGTGGCGCCGGAGGAGAGTGCCACCAGGGCCTGCTGGTAGTAGCTGTCCTCGGAGAGCGTGTTGGCCTTGAGCGTCATACCGGTCAGCGCCTCGAACTCGGCGAACCGCTTGCTGACCGCGGAGGTCCACCAGTGCTCGCAGAGCAGGAGGTTGAGCGTCTCGCCCTTGAAGCGGTCCCAGGTCATGCCGGAGCCGTCGAACGTGTCGGCCGCCGCCGCGACGTTCGCGGTGCCGGTGTCGCCCTCGCGGCCGGCGCAGGCGCTGAGCGCCACGGCGCCGCCGATCCCGAGCACGCCGGTCAGCAGGCCGCGCCTGGACAGCCGGAAGGGAGCCTCGTTGCGCATGATGTCTCCTCAGGGCAGCGTGCGACGACGGCGGTGGCGAACCACCGTCGGCACGGGTGGGGGTGGGGTGTGGTGTTGGGGGAAGGACGAGGTTGGGGCGGCCGTCCTACCGTTTGATCCAGGAGGAGATCCGTACGCGGTCGCCGCGTACCCAGACGTCGGAGTACTCGACGGAGTCTCCGTTGGCCTGGTAGGAGATCTGCTCGAGGTAGAGGACGGGCACCCCGGGACGCAGCGCCATCGCGGTGCTGACGTCGTCGTCGGGAAGTATCGCGGAGAAGGTACGCCGGACCGAGTCGACGGTCACGCCGTAGTCGTGTTCGAGCACTCCGAACAGCGACCGTTCCTGGAGGACCTGCGGTGACAGGTCCGGGCACAGGGCGGTGGGCAGGTAGTTGTCGAGCAGGTAGACCACCTCGCCGCCGACCGATCGGGTCCGGCGGATGGCCAACACGCTGAGGTCGTCGGCACGCAGGCCGAGGTGGGCGGCGATGTGCGAGGGGGCCTGCACGACACGGGCGGAGAGCACCTGCGTGTGGTACTCGACGCCCTCCCGGTCCAGACTCTGCGCGGTGGAGATCAGCTCCTGGGCGAACTCCTGCTCCAGCATCTGGCCCCGGACGAAGGTGCCCTTGCCCCGGGTCTGCTTGAGCAGGCCGGCCTCGATCAGCGTACGGATGGCCCGGCGGACCGTGCCCCGCGAGACGTTCAACGCGGCGGCCAGCTCGGGCTCGGCGGGGAGCTTCAGGTGTTCCGGCCACTCCCCCGACTCGATGCGCTGCCGCATCAGTTGCGAGATCTGCTCGTGCAGCGCCTCGGCCTCGGCGGGCGAGACCTGTCGGGTGAGTGCCCTGATCGCGGCGGGGTTCAGTTCCTGCGTCGTCGCCACGCCTGCTCCTCGTCGCTTGTTCAGTGATGTCCGCATTAGTCTGTGGACATCACTGAACATAGGGCCGGTCGATCACGCCGTCAAGCCCCTGACCTGAGGAAACTTGGCGCGGGTCAACTCACCCCACAACCGGGCAGCGAGGCACGACGACGGACGGGGTGCCGGCCAATGGCCGACACCCCGTCACGGTCGATCACGTCAACTCGCGGAGCAACTCGCGGTCGGCGTGGTGTTGTTGCCGTTCTTGTAGAGCGTGACGCCGAAGTTGTTGCCGTTGCCGTTCGGCCGGGCGGTGAGGGTGCCGCTGGAGCCGCTGATCGACGCGTTCCAGCTGTTTTGCACGCTCTGGCCGCCGTTGGTCCGGATGGAGACGGTCCAGTTGTTGCTGCCGCTGACCGAGAAGTTCACGTTGAACCGGTCGCTCCAGTCCTCGGCCCGACTCACGCTGACCGAGCAGCCGCCGCTGCCGGGCGGCGGGGTGGTGGGGTTGGTGGTGCCCCCACTGTTCACCGTGATGTTGGAGCTACCGCTGCTCTGGTACCCCTCGGTGGCCATGATCTGGTAGTAGTGGTTGCCCAGGTTCATGCCCCGCGCGGCCCACGCGTCGAAGTGGTTGCCGGTGGTGATGGTGCCGCCCACCCGCTTCGACGTCCGGACGCTCCAGTACTGGTAGAAGGTCTGCGTACCGTCGATCGACGGCTGGTTGACCCGCTGGGTGCGGTAGATGTCGTACGTACCGCCGTCGGTGTTGATCGTGCCCATGGAGTTGGCGCCCGGCGGACGCCAGCTGCCCCAACTGTCCACGATGTAGTACTCGACCAGCGGGCTACGGGTCCAGCCGTACAGGGTCAGGTACGAGTTGCCGTTCGGGCTGAAGGTGCCCGAGTAGGTGACGTTGCGCCGCGTACCCGGGTTCCAGCCCTTGCCGGCGACGAAGTTGTTGACGTTGCTCCACTGGGTGCTGTACTGACCGCCGTTCCCCATCGTCATGGAGACGTTGCCGCTGTCCTTCCAGAAGGAGAAGAAGTAACCGTTGTGGTTCCCCTCCTGGTTGGACGTCACGGTCTGGGCGTGGGCGGGACCCGTCGCGATCGCCACGGTGCCGGTCGTGACCAGCGCCACGGCGCAGGCCGCGCCGATGAGCGACCGGAGGCGACCGCTTCTGCGGCGTCTCGGTGGGACGAGGCCGTCGGGCATGCTTCCTCCTCGGGACGGCTGGCCGGAGGCCAGCGGTGCGTACGCGCCGACCGCCTCTCGGCGGCCCGGGCGACCGCCGTCGACGGTCGGCGCGTATCGCGTTCGGTGGTGGTGGGGTACCGGTCGTGCCGCAGGGTGACCGGCGGAACTGGTGGCGACCTCGACGACGATTGAGCCGCGTCGATGGGCAACAGTATTGGCCGACTTCCCTGGACACGTCAACAACTTCCGGAAACACTCCCGACATCAGCGACCGACCGGAACAACCGAGCACCGCGATGTTGATCCTGTTCAGCGGCGCCGCGAGCGCGTTACCTCGGACGATAGCCACCGCAACTATCGGTGTCGCCGCGGACACGCCGGGCCCCTACCGTCGTAACTTCCAGGAGGTTTCCGGACGACGGCCGGCACCGGCGGGCGCTCACCGACCCTGACCGCCTCCGAGCGCCAGCGCGGTCAGCGCGGCGTTGACGATGCTCCCCGGCATCAGGTCGTGCAGTTCGTAGAGGTCGGCCACCGTGCCGGACTCGCCGAACCGGTCGACCCCCAACGGCACCGCCGGCACCCCGAGCGCCGAACCGATCCAGGACATCGCGTGCGACGCCGCGTCGTGGACGGTGACCACCGGCGCCCGGGTGCCGAACGCGCAGTGCAACGCACCCGGCAACTCCGGCAGGGTGGCGGTCCGCACCGACCGGCGCAACGACCGCTGCCAACTCCGGTACAGCCGGTCCAGGCTCGTCACGTCGACCACGTGTGCGGCGATCCCCTCCTCGGCGAGTTCCGCGGCGGCCGCGAGCACCTCGGGCAGCACCGCCCCGGAACCGACCAGGTGCACCAGCGGTGCCGGCGCGAGCCCGTCGCCGCGCAGGTGCGGATACTCCAGGTACGCGTCGACCAGGCGGTACGCGCCGTCGAGCACCTGCCGACGCAGCGCCACGTCGCCGATGCGCTGCCGGGCGGCCTCGTACGGCTGCTGGTCGATCGGTCGGGTGGTAAGCCGGAAGTAGTAGCTGCCCTCCCCGTCGCCGGACGCGTCGGTCCCGCCGTCACCGGTCGGCTGCGCCGCCGCGCCGACGCGGTGCAGCGCGTCGCAGAGCAGCCAGTCGAGCGCGCCCGCGTAGGCGGGCTCGACGAAGGTGACGTTCGGCAGTTCCAGGCCGACCGAGGGGGTGATGGTGGACTGGTGCGCCCCGCCCTCGGCGGCGAGCGAGACCCCGGACGGGGTGCCGGCCACCACGAACCGCGATCCGGAGTAGGCGCCGTAGACGAAGGCGTCCAGTCCACGCAGGACGAACGGGTCGTAGACCGTGCCCACCGGCAGCAGGCGCTGGCCGGACAAGTGCTCGGCGAGACCGAGTTGGCCCAGCAGCAGGAAGAGGTTCATCTCGGAGATGCCGAGTTCGACGTGCTGCCCGGTGGGCCCCTCGCTCCAGCGCAGGATGCCGTCCTCGGTCCAGCTCCGCCGCGCGGTCGGGGCGAACACGCCGGTGCGGTTGATGAACCCGGCCAGGTTGGTCGAGGTGGCCACGTCCGGCGCGGTGGTGACCAGGTACGGGGCCACGGTGTCGATCCGGGCGAGGTCGGTCAGGATGCGACCGAACGCCTCCTGGGTGGCGATCGGCCGGCGGGTGCCGACTCCGGTCTGCGCCGGCAGGGCGATCGGCGGTGCGGGGGCGGCGGCGGGTCGGCGCAACAGCTCGGCGCGTCCGGCGGCCAGGGCCCCGGCAGCGGTTCCCGGGTCGAGGCGGTCCCACTCGGTCTGGGCGGTGAGGCCGAGCTGTGCCCGCAACTCGTCGATCTGCGCGCCGGTCAGCAGGCTGGAGTGGTTGCGCGGATCACCGGCGGTGGGCAGACCCCAGCCCTTGACCGTGTACGCGAACACCACGCTGGGCCGGTCGGTGACCGCGTCGCACTGCGCGTACGCGGACAGCAGCGCCTCGACGTCGTGGCCGCCGAGGTCGCGCACCAACGTCGCGAGGTCCTCGTCGGCCACGTCGGCGAGGACGTCACCGAGTTCGGCCGGTGCCCCCTCGGTCAGCCGGTCGCGCAGGGTCCGGCCGGTGAGGCCGAACATCGACTGGTACTGCTCGTTGGGCATCCGGTCCAGCCAGGCGCGCAGGTGGTGACCGCCGGGGCGGGCGAACGCCGCCTGGAGCCGCCGGCCGTACTTCACCTCCAGCACGTGCCAGCCCGCCGCCTCGAACTGGCCACGCCACTGGTCGATCCGGACCCCGGGGACCACCCGGTCCAGGGACTGCCGGTTGAAGTCGACGAGCCACATCACGTCGCCGAGCCCCTGGGTGGCCGGGTCCGCCACGGCCTCCCAGATATTGCCCTCGTCGAGTTCGGCGTCGCCCAGGATGGCCACGAAGCGGGACCGGGGGCGGGGCCCGAAGTGCGCGTCGACGTACCGGCGGGTGGCGGCGGCGAACAACGGTGCGGCGGCGCCGAGCCCGACCGAGCCGGTGGAGAAGTCGACCCGGTCCGGGTCCTTGGTCCGGGACGGGTACGACTGGAGGCCGCCCCGGCTACGCAGCCGGGTGAGGTACGCGCGGTCCAGGTCGCCGAGCAGATACTGGATCGCGTGGAAGACCGGCGCGGCGTGCGGCTTGACCGCCACCCGGTCGTCCGGCCCGAGGTGGGCGAACCAGAGCGCGGTCATCGCCGAGACCAGCGAGGCGCTGGACGCCTGGTGGCCGCCGACCTTCACCCCGTCGAGGTTGGGTCGTTCCCGGTTCGCGGCGTCGACCATCCGGACGGCGAGCCACAGCACCCGGCGCTGAATCTCGTCGAGGTCGGCGTACCCGGGCTCGGCCGGCTCACGGGGTGCGACGGCGGTCGGGGTGGACGGAGGCATGGCAACTCCCAGCGTGGCCGGTGGTCGGTGGTGAGGGGACGGACCGGGCGGCGGTCAGCGGATCAGCGGCCAGCGGGCGAAGCGGTCCGGGCCGATGGCGCGTTCGTGTCGGCGGGCCTGGTCGGCGACGGCGGCGAGTACCTCGTCGGTGTCGATCCGGGTGAACCGTCCACGGTCGTAGAGGATCTCGCCGTCGACCAGGACGGTGTCGACGGTGCGGGCCCCGGCATAGAAGACCAGCCAGTCGACGGGGTCGTCGAAGGCCGGCAGGGACTGGGGCCGGTCGGTGGCGTGGACCACCAGGTCCGCGCGTTTGCCCACCTCGATCGAGCCGACCTCGTCGGACATGCCGAGTGCGCGGGCACCGTGCAGGGTGGACATCTCCAGCACCTGCTCGGCGGTGAGCGTGGGCAGTTCGTCGCGCAGTTCCCGGAAGACCGTCGCCGCGAGGTATGCCTGACGGAACAGGTCACGCGGGCCGGACAGGCCGTCCGAGCCGAGCGCGACCGTGACGCCGTCGGCGACCATCTCCGGGAACCGCCCGTCGCGCAGCGCCCCCTTGGCCCGCCGCAGCGACGCCGACGGGCAGTGCACGACCCGGGTGCCGGTCTCCCGGACCAGGTCCCGCTCGGCGTCGTCGGTCTGGATCATGTGCACGAGGGTGGTGCGCGCGCCGAGCAGACCGAGGTCGCGCAGCCGGGTCACGGGCCGGACGCCGCACCCGGCGAGGCTGGCGTCCACCTCGGCCCGGTCCCACGACTGGTGCATGATCAGCGGTACGTCGTACTCCTCGGCCAGACCGGCGGCGGCGGTCAACAGCGCGTCGCTGTCCAGGCCCATGCCGACCAGGGTCACCGCGGCGCGGACCCGCGCGTCGGGCCGCCACGGGTACCGGTCGAGCTGGTCCCGGAGCCGGGCCAGGCAGGTGTCGGTGTCGGTCGCCACCTCGACCAGCACACCGTCCTGCGGCACGTCGCAGAGGATGTGGCCGGGGATGCCGCGCATCCCCACCGCCGCGATCCCCCGCGCGGTGGCGTCCAGGTGCACCGAGCCGCCGGTGTCGGCGAACAGCGTGGTGCCGCTGGACACCATGTCCATCGCGCTCAGGGTGGCGGCCAACTCCTCGTCGTACGGGGTCTTGCCGAGGTAGGCCACCTCCTCCACGGTCTCCCAGCTCTCGGCGCCCTTGGGCGCGAGGCCCCGGACCGTCTCGGTGCCGGTGTGCACGTGCGCGTCGACCAGGCCCGGGTGGACCACGGCGCCGGCCAGGTCCCGTTCCGGCCCGGTGGTCGCCGGACGGAGCCGGTCGGGGCCGACCCAGCGGATCCGGCCGGCGTGCACGACGATCGTGCCGTCGGTGAGGATGCGGCGGCGCGGGTCGAGGGTGACCACGCGCCCGTGGCGCAGCACGAGGTCGGCCGGCACGGGCGTGTCGGTGCCGTCCGGCTGCGGCCCGGTCGTCGACGGGTCAGCCACGGCCCGCTCTCCCCAGGTGCAGGATGGTGCTGCGCACGGTGGAGAACTCCAGCAGCGCGTACGGCGCACCGACCCGGCCGATGCCGCTGCCGCGTCCGGGGTGGCCGCCGAACGGCAGGTGCGTCTCCCAGACGTTGGAGTGGTCGTTGACCACGACGCTGCCGCACGGCAGTGACTGCGCCACCCGGAACGCCCGGTCCAGGTCGGCGGTGAAGACCGCGCCGTTGAGCCCGTACCCGCCGGCGGCGACCAGATCGGCGAGCGCCTCCTCGTCGCGGAACGGGGTGAGCGGGACGACCGGGCCGAAGGTCTCCTCGGTGAACACCAGTGACGCCGGGTCCACCCGGTCGAGCACGCTCAACGGCCAGTACCGGTCGGTGGGGGCGTCGGTCAGCGGCTCGCCGCCGACCACCAGCCGGGCTCCCCGGTCGGTGGCGTCGGCGAGGTGCTCGCGCATGGTGGCACCGGTCTGCGCCAGGTGCAGTGGGCCGAAGGCCGCGTCGGTGTCCTCCGGTGCGCCGACCCGACGCTCGGCGGCCACCGCCGCGACGGCGTCGAGTACCTGCCGGTAGCGGCCCTGTTGGACCAGGACCCGCTCGGTGGCCGCGCAGCTCTGCCCGGAACAGAACGTGGCGGCGGTGACGACGGCCTCGGCCACCTGGTACGGGTCGGCGTCGTCGAAGACCACGGTGGGGCCGTTGCCGCCGAGTTCGAGCAGCAGCCGACGCATCCCACCGGTCGCGGCGATACGGTGCCCGACCGTGCTGCTGCCGGTGAACCCGACGGCCGCCAGGCCCTGGTGGGCGGCGAGTGCCGCACCGGTCTGCGGTCCGCCCTCGACCAGGGTGACCGCGCCGTCGGGCCAGCCCGCCTCGACGATCGCGGCGAGCACGTGGGCGCTGCTGCGCAGGGTGCTCTCGGCCCCCTTCCAGACCACCGTGTTGCCCATCGCCAGCGCGGGCCCGAGGTACTCCAGCGGGATGTTGACCGGGAAGTTCCAGGGAGTGATCACGCCGATCACCCCGAGCGGGATCCGGTCGACGAAGACGCGTTTGGCCGGGTCGGACATGGTCGGCGTGCCGTCGTCGAGGCGGCGGGCGTACTCGGCGGTGCTCTCCAGCGCGTGGATGGCGGTGTCCACCTCCGCCTCCGCCTCGGCCCGGACCTTGCCGTGCTCCACCAGGAGATCGGCGACGACCCGGTCCCGGCGGGCCCTCAGCGCACGGGCGGTCGCGATCAGCAGGTCACACCGCTGCCAGCGGGACAGCGCGGCCATCCGGGGCAGTGCCGCCGAGGCGGTGCGTACGGCGGCGTCGACGCCGGCCGGGCCGACCTCCGACCATTCGCCGAGGTGTTCCCCGGTCGCCGGGCTGGACAGCGGGTTGACGGTCATCGTGGCCTCCTGCCGTCGGCGGCGCGGCGCAGCACCCGCCCCGCCGGTCGTGGTGTGGTGGGAAGGAGTTCGCCGTACCCGGCGATCCCGTTGACGAGGACCTGCCGCACGCCGTCGGGCCGTACGGTCGGGTCGTCGCCGCCGTCGTGCAGCGCGGCGAGGTCCACCACGACCAGGTCGGCCCAGTGCCCGGGGACGACCCGGCCCCGCCCGACCAGCCCGAACCGGTCGGCGACGGCGGCGCTCTGTCGGCGGACCGCGTCGGCCAGTCGCTCGGGTCGGTCGGCGGCGGCGCGCAGCGTCCGCACGAAGGTGGCGAAGTTGCGCGGATGCGCGCCCGGCGTGGGGTCGATGACCCATCCGTCGGAGCCGACCATCGCGGCGGGGTGGGTGAGGACCCGGTCGACGTCGTCGGCGGTCATCGCGTCGACCAGCATGGTGGCCCCGGCCGCGTCGTCGGCCAGGATGTCGAGCAGCAGTTCGCCGGGGGTGACGGCGAGCGCGGCGGCGGCCTGCGGCAGCGGGCGTCCGATCACCGGCCGCCACCGGGGCGAGGCGTGCGAGACGACGACCTCGTCGAGGCCGACGTAGCCGCCTCCGGCGGCGAGTTCGGTCAGCAACCGCGCCCGGCCGGCGGGGTCGCGGACCAGCCGACGGATCGCCTCGGCGCCGCCGGTGTCGGCCCAGTCGGGCAGCGCGGCGGTCAGCGTCGTCGCGCCGACCGTGTACGGGTACATGTCGACGGTGACGTCGACGCCTGCGGCGCGGGCCCGGTCGATGTGCGCCAGGGTGGTGCGGGTGGATCCCCAGTTCGCCCGTCCCATCGCCTTGAGGTGCGAGATCTGGGTGGCCACGCCGCTGCGCGCGGCCAGGTCGAGGATCTCGTCGACGGCGGCGACGCAGCCGGACCGTTCGTCGCGCAGGTGCACCGCGAGCACCGCGCCGGTCGTGGCGGCCAGCGTCGCCACGTCGGTGAGTTCGGTCCGGTCCGCCGCACGGCCGTCGGGGTACGCCAGCCCGAGGCTGACCCCGACCGCGCCCTGGGCCAGTGCCCGGGTGATCGCGTGGCGGACACGTGCCCGGTGCGCCCCGGTGTCCCCGTCGGCCCGGGCGGTGGCCGCCCGTACCGAGCCGTGGCCGATCATCGGCGCGACGTTGACCCGGACTCCGGCGGCGGTGAGCGCGGTGCGGTAGGCGGCCAGGTCCGGCCAGCCGTGCGGCAGGAGCGGGTTGAGGAACCCGCCGCTGGCCGGTGGGGCGTCCGGGTGGCGCACCGGGAAGGGCGAGAAGCCGCAGTTGCCGGTGACGACGGTGGTGACTCCCTGACGCAGCAGCCCGGCGGCGTGCGGCGCGGTCGGCAGGGTGAAGTCGGCGTGCGAGTGCGCGTCGACGGCACCGGGCAGCACGTGCAGGCCACGGCAGTCGACCTCGACGGCGTCGCGGACCCGGCCGGTGGGGCCGAGCCCGTCGATCCGGCCGGCACTGATCCGGACGTCGGTGACCGTGGGCGGACCGCCGGTCCCGTCGACGACGGTGCCGCCGCGCAGCAGCAGGTCCGGGCCGCCGGTCATCGGCCACCGCCGGAGGCGGCCACGGTGACGGTCTCCAGCACCGTGTCACCGTCGACGAAATGCAGGTGGCGGGTGAGGTTGGCGGCGACGCAGGCGTGGTTGGGCACGAAGCGCAGGCGGTCGCCGACGTGGAACCGCCCGGACGGGTCGTCGACGACACCGTGTTCCTCGGAGAGCCAGGACAGCACCGCGCCCCGGTCCGGGTCCTCGCCGTAGCCGTCGAGCACGCTGACGCCGTGCGCGCCGCGATCGAGGCCGAAGACCTTGGAGCCGGCGTCGACCACGGCGCGTCCCGGGCCGGTGCTGACCACGGTGCAGAGGACGGAGAGCGCGCACTGGTCGAGGGTGGCCACGCCGAGGGCGACCTGGGTGCGGTCGAGCAGCGCGTAGTTGCCGGGTCGGGTCTCGGTGACGCCACGGCGGTCTGCGGCGGTGAGGAACGTCGGGGTCGAGCCGACGCTGACCACCTCGCAGGTGGTGCCCGCGGCGCGGAGCGCGGCGGCGGCCCGCCGGACGGCGTCGGCCTCGGAC
>NZ_SISL01000178.1:0-11424 GCF_004307965.1 Verrucosispora sp. SN26_14.1
GATCTGGTCGTCGCCCGGCTTCGCGGGCTGCCCGACCGGCCGGCGGCCGGTGTCGCCCCGCGCCTCCATCTGGCGGTGCAGGTACTCCCGGATCAGCGCCTTCGCCTCGGCCAGCACCCGGTCGTCGCCGTCCGACTTGCGCCGGAACGCGAGCTTGATCAGGGAGTCCGCCGCCTCTACTGCGATCTCCAGGTGGAAACGCAGGTCGGGAACGTCGGCGAGCCCGAACCGTTCGGTGAGCACCCGGGCCAACTGGTCGGCGATCACCCCGTTGTTGTCGCGCTGCTCATCGAGCAGATGCAGGTCGACCACGTCGCCGAAGTGCAGGGTACGGAAGCCGGGAACGGTGCGGTGCATCGTGATGTACTCGTCGATGCCCGCGTCGACCCCGTCCCACCAGTGAGTCAGGTCGTCCGAGGCGAAGCGTTCGTCGAGCCGCTGGAGGTAGGACTCCATCGTGCGCAGCGTGAGCGCCTGCACGATCGCCCGCTTGTCCGGAAAGAACTGGTAGACCGATCCGATCGCCACCTCGGCCCGCTCGGCGAGCAGGGTGGTGGTCAGTCCTTCGTACCCCACCTCGTCGACGAGTTCAGCGCAGGCGTCCAGCATTCGCTGGACGCGCGCGACACTACGACCCTGCACTGGTACGCGACGCAGTGGGCCGGTCGTGGCGGCTGAAGTTGACACTCGCCACCCCCCTTCGACGGATGAACATATCTGCACGTCACGAGTTCGTGACTACCGGTACAACGAGCGGACCTCGATTGCGGTATTTACCAGGAAGAACGTTCCTGATATGAACTCGGTTCATATTCATCTTGAGGAGCACGCCATGGCCGGCACCGGACGCACCCCCACCGCCTGGTCCAACTGGGGCGGCAACCAGCACAGCGTGGCGACCGGCGTCCTGCGCCCGACATCCGTCGGAGAGGTCGCCGAGCACGTACGCTCCGCCACCGCCGCCGGTGTACGGATCCGGCCGGTCGGCAGTGGACACTCCTTCACCGCCGTCGCGGTCGCCCACGACCGGCGGATGGACCTGAGCCGACTCGCCGTCGACGTACGCGTGGACACCGATCGACGTCTCGTCACCGTACCGGCCGGGATGACGCTGCGGGAACTGAACTCGCTCCTCGCCACGCACCGCCTGGCGCTGCCGAACCTCGGCGACGTCGACGCGCAGACCGTGGCCGGCGCGATCTCCACCGGCACCCATGGCACCGGCGCCGGACACGGCGGACTGGCCACCTTCGTCGAGGCGCTGACCCTGGTCACCGGAACCGGCGAGGTCCTGCACTGCTCCGCCGACCAGCACCCCGACGTGTTCGACGCGGCCCGGATCTCGCTCGGCGCCCTCGGCGTCCTGGTCGAGGTCACCCTGCGCTGCGTGGACGCCTTCGTGCTGCGGGCCCACGAACGCCCCGCCCACCTCGACGCCGTACTCGCCGGACTGCCCGACCTGATCGACCGGCACGACCACGTCGAGTTCTTCTGGTTCCCGTACACCACCAGGGTGCAGCTCAAGACCAACGACCGGACGGCCGCCGACGACCGACCGCTACCCGGCTGGCGCCGGTGGCTGGACGACGACTTCATGGCCAACAACGTCTTCGCCGCCGCCTGCCGGCTCGGTCGCGCCGCACCGGCCCTGGCCCCACCGATCAGCGCTGTCAGCGCGCGGGTGCTCAGCGAACGCGCCTACACCGGACGCTCCGACACGGTCTTCTGCACCCCGCGCCGGGTCCGCTTCACCGAGATGGAGTACGCACTGCCGCGCGACGCCGTCGGCGAGGCGCTCGACGCGCTGCGCCGGATCATCGACGGGTTGCCGTTCAAGGTGCTGTTCCCGGTCGAGGTCCGCTTCACCGCCGCCGACGACATCTGGCTGTCGCACTCGTACGGTCGCGAGTCGGCGTACATCGCGGTGCACCAGTACGTCGGGATGCCGTACGAGCCGTACTTCCGGGCCTTCGAACAGGTGGCGACCGGCCTGACCGGACGCCCGCACTGGGGCAAACTGCACTGGCGCGACGCCGCGGCGCTGGCCGACGCCTACCCGCGCTGGCAGGAGTTCCAGCAGATGCGCGCCCGTTTGGACCCGCACCGCACCTTCACCACCCCCTACCTAGACACCCTCCTGGGCCCCCACCCCACCCCCACACCCACCGCCACCCCCTGACCCCCGTGTCGATCAAGGAGTTTGGTCACGGAGGGGGCAGGTCCGAGGGTGCAAACCCCTTGGTCAACTCCGGTGGGGCCCCGGCGGTGTGGGGCGAGTCCGTCGGTGGACGGGGTCAGTCGGCGGCGGGGGCCTTCTTGGCGGCGGTGGCCTTCTTCGGCGCCGCCTTCCTCGGTGCGGCCTTCGAGGCTGCCGCCTTCGACGCCGTCTTCGAGGCGGTGGCCTTGGTGGCGGACTTCGAGGCGGCGGTCTTGGCGGCACCGGCCTTGGCGGGGGCCTTCTTGGCGGGTGCCTTCTTGGCAGCGGCCTTCTTCTTCGGCGCCGGACCCTTCGCCCGCTTCTCGGCGAGCATCTCGGAGGCTTCCTCCAGGGTCAGCGCCTCCGGGGTCTGGCCACGCCGCAGTGACGCGTTCGTCTCCCCGTCGGTGACGTACGGGCCGAACCGACCGTCCTTGATGACCAGTGGCTTCTCGGTCAACGGGTCGGCACCCATCTCCCGCAGCGGCGGCGCGGCGGCCCGTCGTTGCCGGTTCTTCGGTGCGGCCAGCAGGGCCAGCGCCTCGTCCAGCGTGACGGTGAACATCTTGTCTTCGGAGTCCAGCGAACGGAACTCGTCGCCCTGCTTGACGTACGGGCCGTAGCGGCCGTTGTTGGCCACCACCTCCGCGCCGTCCGGGGCCACCCCGATCACCCGGGGCAGGCTGAGCAGCTTGAGCGCCTCGTCGAAGGTGAGCGAGTCCGGGGACTGCGAGCGCAGCAGCGAGGACTTGCGTTCGCCACTGGCCACGTACGGGCCGAACCGGCCGGACTTGAGCACGATCGGCTCGCCGGTCGCCGGGTCGTCGCCGAGCTTGCGCTCGCCCCCGCCGCCGAGGAACAGCTCGTGGACCTTCTCCGGGGTCAGTTCGTCCGGCGCGAGGCCCTCGGGGATCGGCGCCCGGTCGCCCGGGGCCGCGCCCTCCTCGCCCTCGGCGGCCGGTGCCTGCTCCTCGCCGGGCACCCGACGCTGGAGGTACGGCCCGTACCGGCCGACCCGCACCACGACCTCGCGTCCCTCGTCGTCGCTGAAGAGCGGGATCGAGTTGACGCTGCGCGCGTCGATGTCGCTGAGGTTCTCGGTGACCAGCTTCTTGAGCCCACCGGAACGGGCGATGTCCTGGTCACCGGCACCGTTGGTGGTGCCGAAGTAGAACGCGGTGAGGAAGTCGACGGCCGCGTGGTCACCACCGGCGATCTCGTCCAGCTCGTTCTCCATGCTGGCCGTGAAGTCGTAGTCGATCAGGCGCGGGTAGTGCCGCTCCATCAGCCCGATCACGGCGAACGCGAGGAACGAGGGGATCATCGCCTGGCCGCGCTTGACCACGTACCCACGGTCCTGGATGGTCTGCATGATCGACGCGTACGTGGAGGGGCGACCGATGCCCAACTCCTCCAGCGCCTTGACCAGCGACGCCTCGGTGTAGCGGGCGGGCGGCTGGGTGTGGTGGCCCTGCGCCGCCAACTGGTCGGCGGTCAGCGGCTGGTCCTTGACCAGGTTGGGCAGCCGGCGCTCGGCGTCCTCGGCCTCGGCGTTCTCGTCGTCGCTGGACTCGACGTACGCGCGCAGGAAGCCCGGGTCGGTGATGGTCTTGCCGGTGGCGCCGAAGTCGGCCTCCTCGCCGCCGACGGTGGTGGCCCGGATCCGGACCGAGACGCTGGAGCCGACCGCGTCGGTCATCTGCGAGGCGATGGTGCGCCGCCAGATCAGCTCGTAGAGCTTGAACTCCTCGGCCGACAGCTCCTTGGCCACCTCGCCCGGGGTGCGGAAGTTGTCCCCGGCCGGGCGGATCGCCTCGTGCGCCTCCTGCGCGTTCTTCACCTTGCCGGTGTAACGGCGCGGCTCCGGCGGCACGCTGCGCTCGCCGTACAGCTCGACGATCTGCCGGCGGGCCGCCGCGATGGCGGTCT
The DNA here is from genome assembly GCF_004307965.1 of Verrucosispora sp. SN26_14.1. NCBI lineage: Bacteria > Bacillati > Actinomycetota > Actinomycetes > Micromonosporales > Micromonosporaceae > Micromonospora > Verrucosispora sp. SN26_14.1. The sequence continues at coordinate 4,127 of NZ_SISL01000178.1, forward strand.
CCGACAGGCTCACCGAGTCGGTACGCATGTAGGTGATGTAGCCGTTCTCGTAGAGCCGCTGCGCGGTACGCATCGTCTGCTGCGACGAGAACCGCAGCTTGCGGGCCGCCTCCTGCTGGAGCGTGGAGGTGATGAAGGGCGCGTACGGGCGACGGCGGTACGGCTTCTCCTCGACGCGGGTGACGGTGAACGGCCGCCCGTCGAGGCGGGCGGCGAGCCCCCGCGCTCCGCTCTCGTCGAGGTGCACCACGCCGGCGCCGGGCTTGACCCGGCCGGTGGTGGGCTCGAAGTCCTTGCCGGTGGCGATCCGGTCGCCGTTCAGCGCGACCAGGGTGGCGTTGAAGGTGCGCGGCCCCTCACCGGCCTTCGTCACGGCGAGCGTGGCCAGGATGTCCCAGTACTCGGCGGTGCGGAAGGCCATCCGCTGCCGCTCCCGCTCGACCACGATCCGGGTCGCCACGGACTGCACCCGGCCCGCCGAGAGCCTCGGCATGACCTTCTTCCACAGCACCGGGGAGACCTCGTAGCCATAGAGGCGGTCGAGGATGCGCCGGGCCTCCTGGGCGTCGACCAGGTCGCGGTCGATCTCCCGGGGGTTGGCCACCGCCGCCTGGATCGCCGGCTTGGTGATCTCGTGGAAGACCATCCGCCGGACCGGCACCTTCGGCTTGAGCGTCTCGACCAGGTGCCAGGCGATCGCCTCGCCCTCGCGGTCCTCATCCGTCGCCAGGAAGATCTCGTCGACCTCCTTGGCGAGCTTGGTCAGCTTGCTGATCTGCTGCTTGCGGTCGGCGGAGACGACGTAGAGGGCGTGGAAGCCGTTGTCGACGTCGACGCCGAGCCGGGCCCAGGACTCGCCCTTGTACCGGGCGGGCACGTCGGCAGCGTTACGCGGCAGGTCGCGGACATGCCCGAAGCTGGCCTCCACGACGTACCCCGGGCCGAGGTAGCCCGAGATCGTCTTGGCCTTCGCCGGAGACTCGACGATGACCAGACGGGTGGTTCCAGCGTTGCTCGGCACGTCTGCTTCGACCTCTTTCCTGCTCATGGCCGCGCCATCGCCCGGTTCCGGGCGCACTCGCCCCACCGATACCCAGCGGTCCGGATGTCCAACGTAACGCGCCGTCCGTGTTTCGGGTTTCGCGGGCGGCAATTCGCCCGGGACGATCTGTGGTCGCGCCGGACGGCGTCACCGTACACCCTGAGTAGGGCATGGAACGGGTCACTGTGATCAGGGCGGCCCCTCGGTGGAGGTGCGACCCGGCCGATTCTCCCTGTGTTTCCCGACGCCCGGCTGTCTTCGATCGGACAGCCGGCGGCGGATCAGTCGCGGGTCGGCCAGGTGCCGGGCGGAGCCGCGTCCGGACGCTCACCCACCAGCTCCGCGAGGCGTGACGACCGGCGTCGACCGGCGATCCGGTACGCCGGCCCGCCCGCATCCGGCGCGAGCAGGTCGCCGGTGAGCCCGGCCGCGTGCAGCGCCGCGCCGACCACCGCCCACCGGCGGGGATCGGTGCCGCCGAGACGAAGGACGAAGTCGGGCGTTTCGGCCACTCCGGCGGCGGCCAGCCAGAGCCGCAGCCGACGGCCGTCGAGCTGGAAACCCGAGGGCGGCGACTGGGTCGGGCCGCGCAGCCACGCCGCCGCCAGCGGCACGATCGTCCGGGTGTACGCCGTCCGTACCGCGTACCGCCGGTCCTCGGTCGGTTCCCAGGTCGCCCGTACGCCCCGACGACCCAACTCGGTGACGAGCACGTGCACCCGCCAGGCGGCGTCCACCTCCACCGTCAGGCGGGCGGTCCCGCCCATCCGGTGCACCTCGCCCGGCCCGGCGAGCAGCCCGGCCAGGTCGGCCACGGAGGGTTCCCCGGTCTCCGCGCCGAAGAAGACCAGTTGCCGTTCGCCGGTGGCACCCCGCTCGGGCACTGTGGGGCGTTCGGCCGGCTCGCCGCGTCGGCGTGTCGCCGGGTCGGGCACCGGGAAGGTCACCGGCAGCGGGAGTGCCGCCGGTGTCTCTCCGGAACCGCTCAACGGCATTCAGGTACCTCGTCGAAGGCGCGCTTCAACTCCTCCGAGTTGAGCCGGCTGGTGTCCAGCGCACTGGCGTCGTACTCCTGCTGAAGGGTCTCCACCGTCGACCGGACGCCGTCGTAGAAGGTGCCGGCCTCGCCGATGCCGAGCCCGTCGATGGTGGTGCGGGCCCGGCCGTAGGCGTCCCGCATCGAGGCGAGCGCGGCCCGGAAGCCGGCGGAGACCTCCTCGCCCTGCTCCACCTTGGGTACGCCGGCCTGCTCCACCTTGAGCCGCGCGGTCTCGCTGGCCTCCTCGGCACCGGCGAAGAGGCGGACCAGGTTCTCCTTGGCCTGCGCGGGGGTGGTCTGTGCGGTCATCTGCTCGTTGGTGCTGCTGGTCAACTTGCTGATCTCGGCGCGCCACGGGCTCAGCGCGGTGCACACCGACGCCGCCCACGCCCGAGGGCTCGGACCGCTGGAGCCGCAGGCGGCCAGCAGAACCAGCGTAGCCAGGACCACCGTGAGCTTTCCGGCGGTCGCCGCCCGGCAGGTACGCATGCGTTGCAGGGTACGGCTTCTCCTCGCCGTCGGCACCGGTCAGGTGTACGGGCCGTACAGGCGAGCGGTCCCCGGTCGGCGACGAACCGACCGGGGACCGCGGTGCCGACGGGCGTCAGGCCTTGATCGCCTCCGGACGCGGGTCAGCGGTGCCGGTGCCACCGCTGTCGTTGCCCTCGTCCATCGCCACGCTCTTGCGCTTGCTGAACACCACCGCCGCGACGATGATCAGGGTCGCCACCAGCGCGACACCGACCCGCAGGCCGACGTTACGGTCCTCGCCGATGCTCCAGGCCACCACGGCCGGCGCGATCAGCAGCGAGACCAGGTTCATCACCTTGAGCAGCGGGTTGATGGCCGGGCCGGCGGTGTCCTTGAACGGGTCGCCGACGGTGTCGCCGATGACGGTCGCCGCGTGCGCGTCGGAGCCCTTGCCGCCGTACGCGCCGTCCTCGACCATCTTCTTGCTGTTGTCCCAGGCACCGCCGGAGTTGGCCAGGAAGACCGCCATCAGCGTGCCCGCCCCGATCGCACCGGCCAGGTACGACGCCAGCGCGCCGGGCCCGAGGCCGAAACCGACCGCGATCGGCGCCAGGATCGCCAGCAGACCCGGCGTCAGCAGCTCACGCTGGGCGTCCCGGGTGCAGATGTCGACCACCTTGCCGTACTCCGGGCGCTGGGTGCCGTCCATGATCCCGGGCAGCTCGCGGAACTGTCGGCGGACCTCCATCACCACGGCGCCGGCCGAGCGGGAGACCGCGTTGATGGCCAGGCCGGAGAAGAGGAACACCACGGCCGCACCGATGATCAGACCGACCAGGTTCTGCGGGTTGGCCACGTTCAGCGCGTTGAGGATCTCGGCACCGACGTCGGTCACCCCGGCGTCGGCGTACGCGATGCGCAGCGTGTCGGTGTAGGAGCCGAACAGCGCGGTGGCGGCCAGCACGGCGGTGGCGATCGCGATGCCCTTGGTGATCGCCTTGGTGGTGTTGCCGACCGCGTCCAGCTCGGTGAGCGTCCGGGCGCCGTGCTCGTCGATGTCACCGGACATCTCGGCCACGCCCTGGGCGTTGTCGGAGATCGGGCCGAAGGTGTCCATCGCGACGATCACGCCGACGGTGGTCAGCAGACCGGTGCCGGCCAGCGCCACGGCGAACAGCGACAGGGTGATCGAGCCGCCGCCCAGCAGGAACGCGCCGAAGACACCGCCCGCGATGAGCAGCGCCGAGTAGACCGCCGACTCCAGGCCGACGCTGATGCCGGCGAGGATGACGGTGGCCGCACCGGTCTGCGAACTCTTGCCGATGTCCTGCACCGGACGCCGGTCGGTCTCGGTGAAGTAGCCGGTCAGCGCCTGGATCGCGGCGGCGAGCACGATGCCGATGACGACCGCGCCGATCACCACGCCGCGCGGGCCGAACGGCGGGTCGCCGCCGTCCACCCCGAGGCTCTCCCGCCAGTTGTCGCCGAGCTGCGCGGCCCAGGTGGGCTGGAGGTAGAAGACCGTGGCGATCGCGACCAGCACCGCCGAGATCACCGCGGAGAGGTAGAAGGCCCGGTTGATCGCGGTCAGACCGTTGCGGTCCGAGGCGCGCAGCCGGGTGATGAAGACACCGATGATGGCGACGAGCACGCCGATCGTGGAGATGATCAGCGGGAGCACCAGGCCGTCGCTGCCGAACGCGGCGCGGCCCAGGATCAGCGCGGCGACCAGGGTGACCGCGTACGACTCGAACAGGTCGGCGGCCATGCCGGCGCAGTCACCGACGTTGTCGCCCACGTTGTCGGCGATGGTGGCGGCGTTGCGCGGGTCGTCCTCGGGGATGCCCTGCTCGACCTTGCCGACCAGGTCGGCGCCGACGTCGGCCGCCTTGGTGAAGATGCCGCCGCCGACCCGCATGAACATGGCCAGCAGGGCGGCACCGAAGCCGAAGCCCTCCAGCACGGTCGGCGCGTCACCCCGGAAGACCAGCACGACCAGCGCGGCACCGAAGAGGCCGAGGCCGACGGTGAGGAAGCCGACCACGCCACCGGTCCGGAAGGCGATCTTCATGGCCGCTTCCCGGCCGCCTTCGCGTTCCCGGGCGGCGGCGGCCACGCGCAGGTTGGCCCGGGTGGCCAGCCACATGCCGGCGCCACCGATGAAGGCGCTGAACAGCGCGCCGACCACGAAGAAGAGCGAGCGCCCGATCTTCACCGCGGTCTCGCTGCCCTCGGTGTTGTGCACCGGCAGCAGGAACAGCAGGACCACGGCGATCACCACGAAGATCGCCAGAGTCCGGAACTGCCGGATCAGGTAGGCCGAGGCGCCCTCCTGCACGGCCCCCGAGATCTCCTGCATGTTGGTGGTGCCCTTGCCGGCGGCCAACACGGTCTTCGTCAGCGCGGCGGCGAAGGCGAGCGCGACCAACGCGATCACCGCGGCGATGACGACGTACGTGACATTGGCTCCGGTTAGGGAGATCCCGCCGCCCTCGGCGGCCAAGGTGTCGGACATCTGTGTCCTCCTGTGCCGAACAACGCACCGGCCGATGGAGACGCACCGGCCGGTGCCTGTATGCGAATTCGCAAGTGCGCGCCACCCACCCGGCGAGAACCGGCGACGGACGCCCATCTGCGCTGGCTGCCCGGTGGATCACTTGCTGACAACCCGGGTACTGTAGCCCTCCGCAGTGTTCGAGGTCACACCGAGGTGGCACCATCGGCCGATGATCTTCGTCGCTGTGTTATGAAAAGAAATCTGATATAGGAACGGGTCCATGCCAACGGGGCCGCATTCCCAGCACAGGGAATACGGCCCCGATGAATCGAGACTCGGCGCCACGAATGCCGCATGACGCGGCGCTGACGTGATGCGCGGTCACCGGCGGCGCCGACGGGTCAGCGACCGACCGGCCAGACCATCCGCACCTCGGTCCCGACACCGTCGTCGACCGGCCGCACCTGAAGATCCTCGACGAAGCCCGCGAGCAGGGCGAACCCGACACCGGTGGTGAGGTCGTCCTCGTCGAGGGACTCGTTGGCCAACTGGTCGGCGTCGAGCGCGGCGAGACCGATGCTCGCCTCGATCGGCGCGCGGTCCACCACCCGCACCGCGTACGACCCGGAGTCGGACATCTCGACCAGCACCGGATCGGGCACGCCGTACTGACGGTGCAGGGCGACCGCACGGGTGCACGCCTCACCGATGGCCAGGCGCACCTCGTCGAGCAGGTCCTCGCGGACTCCGGCCCGCCGCGCCACCGCCACGCCGACCAGGCGGGCGGTGCGCACGTGCACCGGCGCCGGAGAGAAGGAGAGCCGGACCGTCGCCATCACGCGCCGGTGCCGGTCGCCGCTTCGACCGTGGGATGCAGCGGGAATACCTGGTCCAGCGCGGTGATCCGGAAGATCTTGAGCAGCGGCTCCTTGTCGCAGACCAGCGAGAAGGTGCCGTCGGCGGTCCGCAGACGCTTGAGCGCGCCGACCAGCACACCCAGGCCGGTGGAGTCGAGGAAGTCCACCCGGCCGAGGTCGACCACCACGTGCCGGGCCCCGGAGTCGATCAACTCCAGAAGCCGCTCACGCAGCCGGGGGGCGGTGTAGACATCCACCTCACCGCCGACCTCGAGCACCGTGTGCTCCCCCACGGTGCGGGTCGCCAGCGACAGCTCCATCGGTCCTCCCTCGCACAGCCGTAAGCTCTCTGGCATCTAACCATTACCCCCGAAGGCGCCTGACGACTCACGGGGCCGGTCCCGGCCTGCAGACGCGACGATTTCCCATTTCCGAACACCAGTGCGAGAGTGCAGAACGTGACCCCGGCAGTTCCCGTGTCCGCCGGCGGCGGCCCGGAACGACCGCCGCCGGGCGAGCTGCTGCGCCGGCTGCGCCAGCGACACACCACCGACCCGATCACCCACATCGAGCGGGTGCCACCCCGCTCCGGGATCGCGGTGCCGTGGCCGCACTGGGCACCGGAGGAGCTGCGAGCCGCGTACGCCCGGCGGGGGGTGACGACGCCCTGGCGACACCAGGTCGAGGCGGCCGAGATCGCGTACGACCGGCGGCACGTCGTGGTGGCCACCGGCACCGCGTCCGGCAAGTCGTTGGCGTACCAACTGCCCGCGCTGGCCACCCTGCTCGCCGACCCGCGCGCCACGGTGCTCTACCTGGCCCCCACCAAGGCGCTCGCCGCCGACCAGTTACGCGCCGTCGCCACGCTGGAGATCGAGGGCGTACGCCCGTCCTGCTACGACGGTGACACCCCGCGCGCCGAACGGGAGTGGATCCGCCGGCACTCCCGGTTCGTGCTGACCAACCCGGACATGCTGCACCACGGCATCCTGCCCGGCCACGCCCAGTGGTCGGGTTTCCTGCGCCGACTGGCGTACGTGGTGGTCGACGAGTGCCACGTCTACCGGGGCGTGTTCGGCTCGCACGTGGCCCACGTACTGCGGCGGCTGCGGCGGCAGTGCGCCCGCTACCGCCCCGCCACGGGTGACCCCGGCCCGACGTTCGTGCTCGCCTCGGCCACCTCCGGCGACCCCGCCGCCGCAGCCGGGCGACTGACCGGCCTGCCGGTGACGGCGGTCACCGAGGACACCTCGCCGAGAGCCGGGGTGACCTTCGCGCTCTGGGAGCCGCCCCTGCTCCCGCCCGACCCGGCCGCGGGGGGGGGGGGGGGGGGGGGGGGGGGGGGGGGGGGGGGGGGGGGGGGGGGGGGGGGGGGGGGGGGGGGGGGGGGGG
>NZ_SISL01000179.1:0-11312 GCF_004307965.1 Verrucosispora sp. SN26_14.1
CAGCGGCAGATTGGTATAAGAGACAGGTGCTGCGGGCAGGCCCACCGGCACCGCCAACGACGCGATGCCCAGCAGCAGCCGCTCGGCGGGCACCCGATCGGCCACACCCGCACCGCAGTACGGGCAGTCGCGGACGTGTCGGGCGATCCGCTTGCGCCACACCGGCGTGGGTCGCCCGTCCCAGCCACGGATCGCCGCCGAGAGGTCCGGGCAGGGCGGACGGGCCGCCAGCGCCGCGACGATGCTCCGGCCAGACTCCAGTTGCTCCCGCATCCGGTGCAGGCGTACGCCGACGTGCGCGACGGTCACACCGGTCGCGGCGGCGACCTCGGCCCGGCTGAGCCGACCGGTGCACTCCTGCCACCAGAGCGCCAGCAGCGGCTGGTACGCCGGGTCGAGCCACCGGGTCGCCTCGACAAGCTGTCGACGCTGGTCCGACACGTGCAGCCGCCCGATCGCCTCACCCTCGACGTCCCCGCCGCCGGACAGGTGCTCCACCCCGTCGCCCAGGGCGAGCCGGTCGACCGCGCCGCGCACCCGGCTGCGGTGGCCGGCGATCTGGTGCAGCGCGATCGCCACCAGCCAGGAGCGGAAACTCTCCGGCGCCCGCAGGGTGGGCAGGTCACGGACCACCCGGAGCAGCGTCTCCTGCACCACGTCGTCGACGTCCGGATGCCCGCTCAACGCCCGGCCGACGAGGTTGTAGAGCAACGGCAGGTGCGCCGAGACGAGCTGGTCACGGGCCGACCGGTCCCCCGCCTGTGCGGCGACGACCAACTCGGCGTGGTCCGCAGTGACCGTCATACCGCACCGCCTAGGAAATGGTCCCGCCGTGCACGACGTCACACGATATCGACAATCGCCGGCGTACGGCCTACTCCGGGCCGGGGCGGGGCGGATCGCGGTGCTCCTGGATGGTCCGGGTGACCTGCTCCAGCAACTGGCGCGGATCGGTCCGCCCGGTCACCTGCACCTCCACCTCAGACTCCCCGATCCGCATCCGCACCGTGGCACCGCTGGGCTGCTGGCTGAGCCAGGTCTGCAGCAGGGCGAAGAGTCCGGGCAGCAGGCTCTGCGCCACCACCGCGATGATGACGGCCTCGCTGAAGCCCGCCCGCCCTCCGCCACGCCCGCTCAGGTCCCGTACGCCGGCCCGGAACTCCGGCCGGCGGTGGATCCAGTCGACGAGCGGGACCTGGGCCGGCTGCCGGAGCGTGGTGATCATCTGGAGTCGGACGGGTTGCCGTCCCGCTACGGACGCGTCGGTGTTCATTCGTCCACCTCGGGCTGGAAGGTCAGCTCCGCACCGGTGGCGGTGACCATGCCGGTGACGGAGAGCGGGTAGGTCTCGGTGAACTCCTCCTCGCCGAAGTAGGACTCGTAGGTCCCGCTCACCCGCACCTGACCCTGCTCCTCGTAGGGCGTGCTGACCTGCGCCGCTGCCGGGCCGAGCAGGTCGATCTGCGGCGTCGGGTAGCTGGCGATCGTCCACGTGATCCCCTTGGCACCCTGGTAGCCGCTCAACCGGAACGGGCAGTCCTGCGGGGCGGCGACGGTCTGTCGCGCACAGCCGTCGAGGTACTCCTTCACCTGCGCGTCGACCGTCGACCGGGCGGCGGGCTTCAACTCGGCGACGACCTGGATCGGCGTCGCGTAGTCGGCACCGGGTGCCACGCCGATCCGTTGCGACGGCGTCTCGCTCAACGGGCTGGCGGCAGCGGTCACCAGGTACACGCCGGGCACGGCGAGCACCGACTGCCCCTGCGGGTTCTCCGGCATCGACACCCCGTTGACCAGGAGGCCCTGCTGACCGGAGGTCACGTCCAGGGTGGAGACACCACCGACGACGTGCCAACCCCGGAAGATCCCCGCCGTCGCCCCGTCGTCCCGGCGCAGCGTCAGCTCGCTCTCCATGCGCTCCCCGCCGAGCACGAACGAGACCGTGGCGGTGGCGTCGTCCTCCTTCCGGTCGATCGCCGTGACGTCGACGTCGGTCGGCGGCTGGTAGTCGGGCGACTCCACCATCCGGCCGAGCAGGTCGTCGCTGCGCACCGCGGCCTCGACGTCCGGGCTCAACCACCCGGCGAGGTCGTCCACGTCCCGGTCCTCCAGCGCCGAGAAGTACCCGTCAACGGCGGTCGCCGGCCGGAAGAAGCCCCACTGCACGACCCCGAGCAGGCTGGAGACCAGGCAGACCGAGAGCAGGACGGCGGCACCGACGACGGCCGGACGCCGGACGCTCACCGGGTCGTCCCCGCCGAAGAGTTCCCCGGGGCCGACCACCCGCCCCGACGGCGCCTCCGCCTCCGCGAGGTCGCTGGCCGCCTGCACCTGCTCCAGCCGGTCCAGGCGCAGCTCGTTCGGCGGGTGCTCGGCGCAGACCGCCTCGTCCCAGCCGCTGCGCCCGCTCTCGAACGATTTGCGGCGCTCCAGGACGGCCCGCAGGCCGTCGGCGTGCCCCGTCACCACGGCACCGAGGTCCGCCCGGTACTCCGCCGCGCGCACGTCGGCGCGGTGCAGCGGCTGTACCAGGTATTTCATCGTCAGCAGGACCGGCCAGAAGAACAGGAAGACGAAGAGGTTGGTGGCCGGGTGCGGGAACGTGCGCATCAGCCAGGTGGGCACCGCGTGCACCAGGACCAGGGGCAGCCCGACACCCCGGACGAAGGCCGACGTGATCTCGTCACCGGTGCGCCAGTGCACCAGCTCGTGACTGAGCAGCGCGGCGATCTCCTCCCGCGAGTCGGTGAGCAGACCGGTGGTGACCACGACGTGCCGGGAGTACGCCCGCGCGTTCGTGGTGACCAGGTCGTCCTCGACCAGTAGTCGCGGGACACTCGGCAGACCGAGCCGCTGTGCGCATTCGTGCAGGATCGGCAGAATCAGATCGCGCTCCCGCCGACTGAGGTCGCGGGCGCCCGACACTCGCAACAAACGGTGCTCCAGCACCACTCGGTACAGCGTGTAGAGCAGGCCCAGCACAATGGCCGCGCCCACCATTCCGACCAGTTGGGCCAGCAGTGAGACGGGCCCGTCCACCTCGCTGAACCGAAGGACGGGAATGACCAGCAGACCGACCAGGAATGCGATGGCCGCACCGACGAAAGCGCCGATCGGGCCACCGGACTGCTGCAGAAAGGAATCGATCAGCCCACCGATGATCGGCGCGTCGCGTACCGCGTGCGGCACCTGGTCGGCGACGATCCCGCCGCCGGTGAACGCGAGCGTGAGCGCGGCGGTCGTCGCGAGCAACACTGCGGTGAACAGCGCCACCGGCACGTAGAGCCAGGCCGCGACGAAGGCGCCCAGGACGCCGCGCCAGTCCCGCAGGATCCCGACCCGCAGCCAGACGACGGCGTTCGGATAGCCGGGCGGACGGTTGGCCAGCCGACCGCCGTCCGGGTCGGGGCGAGTCCCCTCCTCGACGGATTCGGTCATTCGCACGGAAGGTGCGGAAGAAGTGTCGGCAATCTGATTTCGCTGATCGCCGTAGGGCTGCGCCGCATCGGGATCGTGCTGCTGCACGGAAGCTCCTCCACGAGGCCGAACAGGGCAAGGGGCGGCCCGGCATGCAGGGGAGAATTGTTTCCTCACCAGGCCGCCGGGCCATGATTCAGTCAGGAGACGTATCGGGGTAGGCGCAGACCTTACTCCGGTCTATGCCTGACGCGCCACCCCGTTTACTCCGACCGAGATCCGCCGGATGCGGCAATTGGACATGCGGCGCCGGTGACTACCGCGCGATCTCCGGTAAAGATGAAACTTCCACGGATCATTGGCCGGACCACAGCGATTCCCGGCCCCGGCCGCACACCCTCAGAGGTCGGTACGACCGACCGGGTCGACGGTGATCGGCACACCCGTCAGCCGCTCGCTCTCCGTCCACAGCCGCGCCGCCACCGCGACGTCCCGCGCCCGCGCACTCCGGCCCGCCCGCACCGGCGGACCGGAGTTCTCCATCCGGTGCGCCGGCCCCCAGTAGCTGCCGCTCTCGGCCCCCGGATCGGTCGCGGCCCGCAACGTCGGCAGCACCCCGTCGTCGAGCTTCATCGCCACGTACCGCCCGATGGTGTTGACGACGTCGACGAACCGGTCCCGCCCCTGCCCCTCGCCGGTGTACGTCCATCCGGGATGGGCGGCGGTCACCCGCACCGGCGCCCCGGCCCCGCTCAACCGGCGATCCAGCTCCAACACGAACAGCAGCACGGCGAGCTTGCTCTGCGCGTACGCGGCGAACCGCCCGTAGCGCCGTCGCTCCCAGTTCAGGTCGTCGAGGTCGATCCGGCCGGTGCGGTACGCGTTGCTGGCCACCGCGACGACCCTGGACCCCTCGGTCGCCAGCAGCAGCGGGAGCAACCGGCCGGTGAGCGCGAAGTGCCCGAGGTGGTTCACCCCGAACTGGGACTCGAACCCCTGCCGGGTACGCCGCAGCGGCGGATACATCACGCCCGCGTTGTTGACCAGCAGGTCCAGCCGGTCGTGCTCGGCCCGGTACGCGGCGGCGAACTCGGCGACCGAGTCGAGATCCGCCAGGTCCAGCCGGAGACTCCGCACCTCGGCAGCCGGGAACTGCGCCCGGATCCGTGCCACGGCCGCCTCGCCCTTACCCTGGTCACGGCAGGCGAGCACCACCCGCGCGCCCCGGCCCACCAACAGCCGGGCGGTCTCCAGGCCGAGGCCGGTGTTGGCGCCGGTGACGATCGCGGTACGTCCCCGCTGGTCGGGAACATCGTCGTACGTCCAGCGCGTCATCCGTCACCCCTCCGGCCCGCCGCCGACGACCGGCATCGCAGGCGTGACAAGGCTTACCGCGTACCGCCGCCGCGTCAAGCGCGGTCGGCCTCGGTGGCCTGCGGCATCCTGCTCAGGCGGCCTCGCCAGGCACTCTCGGTTCAGGCGGCCTGGTCCAGGCGCTGGCGCAGCTCGGTCGGCAGCTTCAGGTCGACCGACGCCAGACACTCGTCGAGCTGTGCCACCGAGCTGACCCCGACGATCGGCACGATCGCCGGGTCACCGTCCATCAGCCAGCTCAACACCACCTGGTTCGGGGTGGCGTCCAGTTCCGCCGCCACCTCCCCGAGCACCCGCAGCCGGCGCTCGGTGCCCGGGTGCGCGTAGTGCTCCGGCAACGGCCTGTCCGCGCGGGTGTAGGTCCCCCACAACAGCGTGCTGTACGCGAACATGGTCAGATCGCGACTGCGTACCAGGTCCAGCAGTTCGTCACTCGCGTGCACGTGCCCACCCTCAGGTAGCACGGTCGCCGGACGCGGCAGCAGGTACGAATAGCGCTGCTGGACCACCGTGTACGGCGTCCACCCCCGGGCCGAGGCCAACGCCCGCGTCTCGGCCAGCCGCCAGGCGGCGTGGTTGCTGGCCCCCAGCGCCCGCACCCTGCCCTCGGCCACCGCCTCGTGGAACGTGCCCAGCGTCTCCTCGTCCGAGGTCTCGCGGTCCTCCCGGTGGGCGTAGTAGACGTCGAGACGGTCGACGCCGAGCCGCTCCAGCGAGCCGGCGAGCTGCTCCCGGATCACCGACGCGCCGAGTCCCTCGGCCCCTCCGCCGGCCGCCAACCCGGAGCCGACCTTCGACGCCAGGACCAGGTCGTCCCGATTGCCCCGGCTGGCCAGCCAGCGCCCCAGCACCGCCTCGCTCTCGCCACCGGACCCACCGGGCACCCAGAACGAGTAGCAGTTCGCGGTGTCGATCGTGGTGCCGCCGGCCTCGACGAACCGGTCCAGGATCGCGAAAGAGGTCGCCTCGTCGATCACCGTCCCGAACGACATGGCACCGAGACAGAGTTGGCTGACCTGAACGCCCGATCCATCGGACAGCTCACGTCGTCTCATCGTTCCTCCAAAATGGGCGGGATCCGTCAGCCGGAGCCTGGGTTCTGTTCCGGGCCTCCACACACGACCGTGCGTCGAGGTGAATTGTGACGCTGCTGAACCACGGCGGATCGGGAACGGACCCTGTCGGTCAGGTCTGCGGGGCCGCCGGGCGGGTGAGGCTGCGCCAGAGCCATCGTGCCGCGACGGCCGCATCGGGGAGCGGGTCGCGCCGGAGCCAGGCGGTGATGATGCCGATCGTCATGCCCGACAGTGCGGCGGCAAGGACATCGCGGGGCAGGTCGTCCTCGTCGAGGGCGGTCGACGCGTCGAGGCCGCTGGTGATCAGTTCCTCGATCCGCTCGCGGAGGGCTGCGGCGACGATCGAGGATCTGTTGCTCTGCAGGACCTGCCGGTAGACGGTCGCGTTGGCGGCGATGTGTTCGAGATAGAGCCTCATCTCGGGTGCGGTACCCGGGACGAGAGGGTCCCGCCTGGTGGTGTGGATTCCGGCGGAGGCCCGGTCGACGGCGCTCTTGAGTGCGGCCGTCAGGAGTTGTTCCTTGTCGTCGTAGTGCTGATAGAAGGTGCTGCGGTTGATGCCCGCCCGGCCGGTGATGTCTCCGACGGCGATCTCGTCCAGGGGGCGTTCGCGGGCGAGGGCCAGTAGCGCTTCCTGCAGGCTCGCCGGACGTCTTTGAGTCGGACGTCGACGAGCCGGGTGCCGGTGAATCGGGACCCCGTGAACGCGCACCGTTCGATGCTGATGCCGGTGAGGGTCGCGCCGGGCAGGTCCGTCCGCACGACCTCGCACCCGTAGAGAGCCCCCGCCTCCCAGCTGACTTCACCGAGGTCCGCGCCGGTGATCCGACAGCCTCGGATGCTCTGCTCCACAAGCTGTTCGCCACGCCAGGAGACCCCATCGATGAGGCCGTCGCGGAGGTCACCGTCGGAGAGGTCGGTGACCTGGTCCAGGTCCTCCGGATGGAGGTCCGGCAGGAGAAGGGTCACGTCACCCACGGTCGTCGCCCGCATGTCTCCTCAACCTGTACGGGCGCGGGGTGGGCACGCCACCCCGCGTCGAACGATGCCGCCAGTTGGCAGACCACCTGGAGATCGCGCTGCCCACCGAGCCAGGCTCGTCACCATTGACACCGCCATCACCACCACCGTCCACCAGAGCCAACTCCTCGACGAGGAGCTGCCCCAATCCGCGCCGATCATGGAGTGGTGGTCACTTCCATGTCCACCAAAAGACGTTTTGCGGCGACCACAACTCCATGATCGGCGCCGACGGTCGCCGCGCCGCGCGTCCCGCCGACGCCGGAGCGGTTCATCGGCTCCCGAGCACCCGGCGAGCGACCAGCCATCACGACAACACGAAAAAGGCCCCGACCGGCAGAGTTCTACCAGGTCAGGGCCTTGCTGCTTGGTGCGCCGCCAGGGACTCGAACCCCGAACCCGCGGATTAAGAGTCCGCTGCTCTGCCAGTTGAGCTAGCGGCGCTCGGTGGCAACGGGGGAAACCCTAGCACGCACCCTGAGGCGGGTTCCAATCCGATACCCGGGTCCTCCCTTCGGTCGAGCTTTCCGGACATTTGGCAACAAGCACACACAAGGCGTGGGACGGGTTCATGTTGGGCGGCGTGGATGGGGCACGATGTCCGCCAGGTCGCTAAGACAGGGGTGGGGATGGGCAGGTTCGCGCGGGCCGGGGCGTTGGTGGGCACCCTGGGTCTGGTGGCGTCGCTGGCACTGTCGGGTTGTCGCGAGGAGGGCTCGGCTGCCGAGTTCGTGCCGGGGCCCGCGACCAGCGGTGCGGTGACGCCGGACACACCGCCGTCGAGTGGGCCGCCGTTGGCGGTGAGCCCGGCCGACGGGGCGAAGAAGCGGCCGGTGAGCGTGGAGATCGGTGCCGAGTTGCCGGACGGCGCGACGGTGTCGAAGGTCAGTCTGACGACCGCCAACGGCAAGGAGGTCAAGGGCAAGCTGCGTACCGACGGCTCGTCCTGGGTGCCGTCCGCGCCGTTGAAGTGGTCCACCGAGTACACGGCCACGGTGACCGCGAAGCAGCCGGACGGCTCGGTCAGCGAGGGGACCAGCACGTTCACCACGATGGCGAAGCCCGGCTCGATGATCACCTCGGGGCTCTACCTCTTCGACGACCGGACGTACGGCGTGGCGATGCCGGTGGTGGCGGAGTTCCACCCGGGCATCCCGAAGAAGGATCGGGCCGCCGTGCAGAAGCGGATGTTCGTGCAGACCGATCCGCCGCAGCCGGGCACCTGGCACTGGGTGAGCAACGGCACTCAGGCGTTCTACCGGGCGCCGGAGTACTGGAAGGCCGGCACGAAGCTGTCCGTACGGATCGCGTTGACCGGCATTCCGCTGAGCAACGGCCGGTTCGGCAACGTCGACCGGAGCGCCACCGCGAAGATCGGCTCGGCCTTCGAGATGAAGGTGGACAATGCCGACAAGCAGATGCGGGTGTACGAGGACGGCAACCTGATCAAGACCCTGCCGGTGAGCCTCGGCAAGAAGAAGACCCCGTCGTCCAGCGGCACGCTGGTGGTGATGGAGAAGAAGGAGGCGACGGTCTTCGACACGATGGACGATCCCGATCCGGAGAACCGCTACGTCACCGACATCCAGTTCGCCCAGCGGCTGACCTGGGGTGGCGAGTACATCCACGCGGCGCCCTGGTCGGAACACGTCCAGGGACGGCAGAATGTGTCACACGGTTGCGTGAACGTGTCCCTGGCGAACGCCCGCTGGCTCTTCGAACGGACCAAGGTCGGTGATCCGATCACCATCAAGGGCACCGAGCGGAAGCTGGCCGCCGGCAACGGTTGGACGGCGTGGGATCTGAGCTGGTCGGAGTTCGTCAAGGGCAGCGCGCTGCCGGTTCCGGACGGTGGTGCGGGTCCGGCCCTGTGACCGTGCCAGATATGTCACTATCCGGACATCCCGCTCCACGTGTTTCGGTTCACCTTCCGCAACGGGTACGTGTTCCGGTGCGTCTGTGATGTGGACGGGCAGCGGACCATGACTGTGAGGACACCATGCGAGTTCGGGACCAGCGCAACCGCCGGCGGGGGGTGCTCGCCGCGGGGATGCTCGCCGTGGCGATGGTGCTGACCTCCGCCTGCACCGGCGGCAAGGGCGGCGACAACGGGCCGGGCTGGCAGGACGGTGCCGACCAGCCGGCGCCGAAGGCGTCGGTGAGCATCAGCGAACCGGCCGCCGACGCGAAGGACGTTCCCGCCTCGACGGCGGTCACCTTCGCCGCCGAGCAGTCCGAGGAGACCACTGTCGAGCTGGCCGGCGCCGACGGGGAGCCGGTCAAGGGCACGCTGGCCCCGGACGGTAAGAGCTGGTTGCCGTCGAAGGCGTTGGCGTACGGCGAGTCGTACACCGCGACCGTCACCGCGACCGGCGACGACGGTGTCCCGGTGACCGCGACCAGCGCGTTCACCGTGATGAAGCAGCCGAGCAACCAGGTCCGGGTCACCAGCTTCCTCGGCGACGACCAGACGGTCGGGGTCGCGATGCCGCTGATCGTGAAGTTCGGCCGGGAGATTCCGGAGAAGTACCGCGCCGACCTCCAGCGGCGGATGACGGTGAAGTCCACGCCCGCCCAGGAGGGCGTCTGGCACTGGGTCAGCCCCACCGAGGTCCGTTACCGGCCGAAGGAGTTCTGGAAGGCCGGCAGCAAGGTCTCCTACCGGGTGCAGGCGGGCGGGCTGCCGCTGGGCGACGGCTGGTACGGCCGGGCCGACCTGACCGTGGACATCACCGTGGGCCCGAAGCTGGTCATGACGGTGGACAACAGCAACAAACGCATGGTCGTCACCCGGGACGGCGAGACGATCAAGACGATCCCGGTGAGCCTCGGCAAGAAGACCACGCCCTCCTCCAGCGGCACGATGGTGGTGATGGAGAAGCTGCGCAAGACGGTCTTCGACACGTTCGAGGAGTTGGGCCCCGACGAGGGCTACCGCACGAAGATCGACTACGCCCAGCGGCTGACCTGGGGCGGGGAGTTCATCCACGCCGCGCCCTGGTCGGAGGGGCAGCAGGGCACCACCAACGTCTCACACGGCTGCGTGAACGTCTCCATGGTCAACGGCGCCTGGCTCTTCGAGAACACGAAGGTCGGCGACCCGATCGTGGTCAAGGGCACCGAGCGCAAGCTCCAGAACGGCAACGGCTGGACGGACTGGAACGTGAGCTGGGACGAGTACGTCAAGGGCAGCGCCCTGCCGTACGAGCCCGCGGGCGACGAGTCCGCACCGGACGCCTCCCCCGACACCACCGAGTGAGTCGGCGGCCGGTCCGCTAGCGGTCGACGCCGAGCGCGTGCGCCAGGATCCGGTGCACGTGGTCGGTGTCGGCGGGGACGTTCTCGATGAGGATGGCGGTGCACAGGCCGTCGGAGGCGGCGACCACCGCGTCCACGGCGTGGGGGTCGTCGGTGAGGGTGGCGGCGAGCGCGGCGACGTTCTCGCGCCAGTGCCGGGCGATCGGGGCGAGGGCGGGTCTGCGGGCGGCGAGCGTGGACAGTTCGCGTTCGGCCAGCGCCTTCTCGCGTCCCGGCCCGGCGGACTCGACGATCAGAGCGGCCAGGCCGCGCAGCTTGTCACCCGGGCCGTCGATGATCCGGCGGATCCGTTCGGTGTACCCGTCGGCGACGCTGGACAGCGCGGCGACGAGAAGGTCGTCCAGGGTGGCGAAGTAGTAGATGCTCAGGCTGGTGGCGACGCCGGCCTGCGTGGCGACGGCACGGTGGGTGACACCGGCTGCGCCCTCGCGGAGAACGACGGCGAGGGTGGCCTCGATGATCTCGGACCGGCGCTTGGCGCCCCTGGCGCGTCGCCCGTCGACGGGTTCCTCGCTCATGCTCCCTCCCCTGGCGCCCAGGGTAGTCGAGCGGTCAGTGACCGTCGGCGTCCTGATCCGCGCCGAGGGGAGGGACGTGCCGCAGGGCCACCAGGCACAGGAGGGTGGCCGCCACGATCGCGACGCCGGCCACGGCGGAGGCGACGTTCACCCCGGTGGTGAAGGCGTCCCGCGCGGCCCGTACGGCCTCGGTCGGCACCTGGTCGGCGACGGCGAGCGCGCCCGCGAGACTTCCGGTGAGGCGGTCGGCGACCTCCGGTGCGGTGTCGGCCGGCGCGACCATCCGCGCGGTGTAGAGCGCGGTGCTGAGGCTGCCGAGCAGCGCGACGCCGACGGCGATGCCGAGTTCCTGGACGGTCTCGGACATGGCGGCGGCCGATCCGGACTCGGTGGCCGGTGCGGCGCCGACGACCATGTCGGTGCCGAGCGCGGCGATCGCCCCGAGACCGAGGTAGACGGCGGCGAACCCGGCCACGACGGTCACCGTGTCGCCGGGAGCGGCGGTGGCCAGCAGGACGTAGCCGAACACCGACGACGCGAGCGTGGCGGCCATGACCAGGCCCGGCCGGACCCGCCGGGCGACCAGGGG
>NZ_SISL01000018.1:0-37987 GCF_004307965.1 Verrucosispora sp. SN26_14.1
AGTTGTGTATAAGAGCCAGTCGGCCAGCCGTGCGGCGGTGTTCACGGTGTCGCCGATGACGGTGTACTCGATGGCGGCCTGGATGCCGGCGATCACGTCACCGGTGTTCAGCCCGACCCGCAGCCCCAGCGGCGCACCGCCGCCGCGCTCGTCGTCGAGCACCCGGCGGACCGCCCGCTGCATGGACAGGGCGGCCCGGACGGCGCGTTCGGCGTCGTCCTCGTGCGCGACCGGGGCGCCGAAGACCGCCATGATCCCGTCACCGGTGAGTTTGTCGACGTGCCCGCCGAAGGTCTTCACCGCGCCGGCCAGGGCGGCCAGCACGCGGTCGGTGACCGCGCCGACGCGTTCCGGGTCGAGGTCCTCGGACCAGGAGGTGAAGTCGGACAGGTCGCCGAAGAGCACGGTGACCACCCGCCGCTCGGCGGCGGGCAGGGTGGCGGCGGCCGGCAGCGCGGCGCCGCAGTTGTGGCAGAACCGGGCGCCGGGCACGGCGACGGTTCCGCACACCGGGCAGGTCACGGTCGGTCCAACCTCGCGGCGTCACCCTCGGATTCCCGGCCCAGGTACTCCAGTTGGGCGCGCACGGACCACTCCGCCGCCCACCAGAGCGACCGGTCCACGTCGGCGTAGACGACGGCGACCACCTCGGCCGGGGTCCGCGCCCCACCGTCGCGCGCCGCCCGGACCTGGTCCAGGCGGGCCCGGCGGTGGGCCAGGTAGAAGTCGGCGGCGGCGCCGCAGTCGGCCAGCGCCGGCCCGTGGCCCGGCAACGCCGGGATCCCCCGGTACGCGGCGAGCAGTTCCAGGCTGGCCAGGTAGTCGCCGAGGTGGCCGTCCGGATGGGCGACCACGGTGGTGCCCCGCCCGAGAATGGTGTCGCCGGTCAGGACCACCTGCCGGCCACCGTGCTCGACCAGGAAGCAGACCGAGTCGGCGGTGTGCCCGGGGGTGGGTACGAGCCGGATCGTCAGCCCGTGCCCGTCCACGTCTCCGGCGGCGTCGAGTGCCGGACCGCCGATGCTGTGCGCCGGGTCGGCGGCGCGTACCGGCGCACCGCCGAGCATCTCGTGCAGGCGCGGCGAGGCTTCGGTGTGGTCCGGATGCCCGTGGGTGATCAGCACCAGGCCGACCGGTCCCCACTGCGCGATCGCGGCCAGGTGGTCCTCGTCGGCCGGCCCCGGGTCGACCACGACGCCGTACGCCGCGCCCGGGGCGCGCAGCAGCCAGGTGTTGGTGCCGTCCAGCGTCATCGGCCCCGGATTTGGTGCCCGCAGCAGCGTCACCCACTCCGGCAACTCGCTGGCGAGGGCGCTCACCGCCCCCGTCACATGCCCTCCCATGGCTGCGATCGTACGACCCCGGGCACGCACCTCCGCGATCTTGCAGTTCTGGTCCCCGATTCGCCCTCGTTAGGGGCCTTCGTCCGGCAGGAACCACAAGATCGCGGCGGTGCGGTCAGGCGACCTCGACGATGACCTCGACCTCGACCGGCGCGTCGAGCGGCAGCTCGGCCACGCCGACGGCCGACCGGGCGTGCCGACCGGCCTCACCGAACACGGCGCCGAACAGGTCGGACGCTCCGTTGATGACGCCGGGCTGACCGGTGAAGCCGGGGGCGCTGGCCACGAAGCCGGTCAACTTGACGATCTTGACGACGTTCTCCAGGCCGACCAGCGAGTCGATCGCGGCGAGCGCGTTGAGGGCGCACCGCTCGGCGAGCTGCTTGGCCTGGTCGGCGGAGACGCCGGCACCGACCTTGCCGGTGGCCAGCAGCTTGCCCTCGGCCATCGGGAGTTGCCCGGAGACGTACACGTGCTGGCCGGACTGCACCGCCGGGACGTAGCTCGCCACCGGCGGGACCACCTCCGGCAGCTCCAGCCCGAGTTCCGCCAACTTCCCGTGCGGTCCGTTGCTCACGGCCTTATGCCTTCGGGCGCTTGAGGTAGGCGACGAGCTGCTCCGGGTTCGGCCCGGGTACGACGGAGACCAGTTCCCAGCCGTCCTCACCCCAGTTGTCGAGGATCTGCTTGGTCGCGTGGACCAGCAGCGGGACCGTGGCGTATTCCCACTTCTGCATCGGTGGAGAGCTCCCTCGGTGGCATGGACACTTCGGGGCACAGCCTACGGTCCGCCGGCCGGTCAGGACGCGGGACGCTGCTCCGAGGTCGGCCACTGCTCCGTGGCGGGACGCTGCTCGGGGGCGATCGACACGTCCCCGCAGAGCCCCTTGTGGTCGTACGGCTGGGGGCACCGGGTGCGGTCGGGCAGCAGCAGGTCGCAGAAGACCCGGTGCCGGTTGTTCTGGTCGTCGGCGGTGGACACCTCGGTCTCCCCCGCGTCCAGCTCGGGCAGGAAGTTCAGCGAGGTCGCCACCCGGGCCGCCAGCGCGGTCGCGGCGGCCAGGTCGGCCACCCGGACGGGCAGGTGGATGACGTAGCCCGGAACCTCGTCGTCCCGCCCACCGGCCGGCTCGACCATGCCGACCGGGTCGGCGGGACGCCGGTACGACCGCTCGTTGACCGGCAACCGGCCGGAGGGGTCGCCGCCGGCCGTCCGGCTGCCCCGCCGCCCCCCGACGGAGAACTGGGCTCGGGGGGTGTTGTCGATGTCGCGCATGCACTGCCTCCGGGCGTCGTACCTGGTCACGGCGCCGCCGGCCGGTCCGGCACCGCTGCGGCCAGCCCAGTCAGGGCGTGCCGGAGCGACGGTAGGGCGGCGGCGGCGGTCCCATCAACAGGACGCGCACGCCCGGCGGCCTTTCGTCACATTTGCGACACCCCACCAGCAGGAAACTGATGGCGCCGTCCGCACAGGTGACACCGGGACCCCCGCACCCCACCGATGGACCGCTACCCTTCCCGTCTGGACGGGCGCACGGCCCGGCCGCCCCAATCCCACGCCCGTCGCTGTCGCGCGACGGTGCGCCGCACCCGGGGGTACGCGATGACCCAGCCACCCGCAGGCGGCCCGACCGGCCCCACCGACCCGCTGCCGGCCGGCCCACCGGTCGCCCCCTCCTCGCCGGCCGGTCCGGAACCGGTCACGGCGTCGCCCGGCAGCCATCCGCCGTACCCGCCACCGACCGCGCCACCCCGGAAACGGGGTGGCGCCATGGTGGCCTCGATCGCCCTGGCCGTGGTGCTGCTGCTCTGCGCGGGCGGCGGCGTGGTGGCGTTCCTGACCGTGCGCAACGCCGAGTCCGGCGAGGGTGCCCAGGATCCGTCGGTCGCGGTCGACGACTTCCTCACCGCCGTTTACCAGGAGCGGGACGCGGCCAAGGCGGCCCGACTGGTCTGCACCGGCGCACGCGACCAGGACCGGATCCGGGCCAAGGTCACCGAGGTCGAGCAGTACGTGGCAGCCCACCAGAGCCCCCGCTTCCGCTGGGACACCCCGACGGTGGACAACGAGACCGGGGACCGCGCCACCGTCACCACCACCGTGACGGTGACCACCGCCGACGAGAAGATCGCCGACCAGGACCTGCGCTTCACCGTGATCCGGAAGAGCGGCTGGTGGGTCTGCGAGGTCGCCTGAGCCGGCCGGCTGGATAGGCTCGGCCGGTGGGAGCAGCGCAGCGCCCGGCCGACCGGGCCGGCACGGAGTGGCCCGCCCGACTGCACGTGGTGACCGGCAAGGGCGGCACGGGCAAGACCAGCGTGGCCGCCGCCCTGGCCCTTGCCCTGGCCGCCGGTGGGCGGCGCACACTGCTGGTCGAGGTGGAGGGGCGGCAGGGCATCGCCCAGCTCTTCGGCACCGACCCGTTGCCGTACGCCGAGCGGCGTCTGGCGGACGCGGCGGACGGCGGTGAGATGTGGGCGCTCACGGTGGACGCCGAGGAGGCCCTGCTGGAGTACCTGGACATGTTCTACAAGCTGGGTGCCGCCGGCCGGGCGCTGCGCAAGCTCGGCGCGATCGACTTCGCCACCACCATCGCCCCCGGCCTGCGCGACGTGCTGCTCACCGGCAAGGTCAAGGAGGCCACCACCCGCAGGGTCGAGCAACGGCGGGTGTACGACGCGGTGGTGCTGGACGCCCCACCGACCGGCCGGATCGCGCGCTTCCTGAACGTGACCGCGGAGACCGCCCGGCTGGCCAAGGTCGGCCCGATCAAGACCCAGAGCGAGGGGGTCTCGGTGCTGCTGCGGTCGCCGATGACCGCCGTGCACGTGGTGACGCTGTTGGAGGAGATGCCGGTCCAGGAGACCGTCGACGCGATCGCCGAGCTGGCCTCGCTCGGTTTCGGGGTGGGCCGGGTGATCGTCAACGGGACCCGGCCGCCGCTGCCGGCGGGACGGATGGTCACCGAGGCGGAACTGGAGCGGGGGCTGCGCGCCGCCGGGTTGTCCGCCGACCGGCGTGTCCTCGCCGGGTTGCGCGACGAGGCACGTGACCAGGCCGTCCGCCGGGATCTGGAGGACTCGCTCCGCGCCGATCTGGCGGAACTCGACGTGCCCCTGGTGGAGCTGCCCCTGCTGCCCGACGGGGTGGACCGCGCCGGCCTGGACGTGCTCGCCGCAGCCCTGGTGAAGGGCGATTGACTCACACCTGACGTCGGCCCGCCGCGCGGACCGGGTCGGGCCGATACGCTCGAATGGTGCCTTCCGACAACGCCGCACCGCCGCTGGACGTCGACCGGATCCTGGCCGATTCCGGCGTACGGATCGTGGTCTGCTGCGGTGCGGGCGGGGTGGGTAAGACGACCACGGCCGCCGCGCTCGCACTCCGTGCGGCCGAGCGACACGGTCGCCGTACGGTGGTGCTCACCATCGACCCGGCCCGCCGGCTGGCCCAGTCGCTCGGCCTGACCGAGCTGGACAACACGCCCCGGCAGGTGAAGGGGATCGACGTCGAGGAGAGCGGCGGCGAGTTGCACGCCATGATGCTCGACATGAAGCGCACCTTCGACGACGTGGTGCTCGCGCACACCGATCCGACGAAGGCTGCCGAGATCTTCGCGAACCCCTTCTACCAGGCGATGAGTTCCACCTTCGCCGGTACGCAGGAGTACATGGCGATGGAGAAGCTGGGCCAGTTGCACGCACGGGGCGACTGGGACCTGATCGTGGTGGACACCCCACCGTCGCGGTCGGCGCTGGACTTCCTGGACGCGCCGGCCCGACTGTCCCGGTTCCTCGACGGACGGATGCTGCGCCTGTTGCTGGCCCCGGCGCGGACCGGCGGGCGCAGCATGTTCAGCCTGGTCACCGCCTCGTTCGGGATGTTCTCCCGAGTGGTACAGAAGATCCTCGGCGCGCAGTTGCTGACCGACCTGTCCGGCTTCGTGGCCGCGCTCGACTCGATGTTCGGCGGGTTCCGGCAGCGGGCGGAGCAGACGTACCGCATCCTCCAGGCGAACGAGACGGCGTTCCTGCTGGTCGCGGCCCCGGAGCCGGACGCGGTCCGGGAGGCCGCCTACTTCGCCGGACGCCTGCGGGAGGAGAACATGCCGCTGGCCGGTCTCGTGCTCAACCGGGTGCACCGCCCGGCCGACACCGGGTTGGACGCGTCGGCCAGCCGGGCCGCCGCCGACCGGCTGGCCTCGACCGGGAGCCACGAGGGCGTCGTCGAGGTGTTGCGGGCCCACGCGGCCCTGTCCGAGCAGGCGGTTCGCGAAGAGCGTGTGGCGGCACGGTTCACCGAGGCGTTTCCGCAGGTGCCGGCGGTCTCGGTGACGGCACAGCCCGCCGACGTGCACGACGTCGACGGGCTGCGGACGATCGGTGCGGCGATCGGCCGCTCCTGACCGTGCCGGTCAGGTGGTGGCGAGAATCTTGTCCTTGCCGACCTTGTCCTTGGCGTTCTTCTTCATCGCCGCCTCGAACATCTTGCGCCAGCTGGTGACCTGCGGGTGCCGACGCAGCAGTGCCCGGCGTTCGCGTTCGGTCATGCCGCCCCAGACGCCGAACTCGATGCGGTTGTCCAGCGCGTCGGCCAGGCACTCGTAGCGGACTGGGCAACTCCGGCAGATCCGCTTGGCCACGTTCTGTTCGGCGCCCTGTACGAACAACGCGTCCGGGTCCCCGTTCTGACATGCCGCCAACGACGGCCAGTCAGTGATCATGCCCATCTGTACTCGTCCCCCCTTGCAGTACTACCGACGCCGTCGCGGGTCAGCCGGCAATTCCCCCCGGTCATCCGGCACGCCTTACCCCAAGGCGGCACAGACGAAATGTGGCGCTGTCGCCGCAACCATCATGCTCTGTAGTCACCCGATTACGCAACGTTGTCGGCCAAATCCATCATTCCGGACACTCCCGGCTTCTCGGGCTCGGGGCCCCCGCTTACCCCGCCCGAGTCCGCGAAAACGCTGCGCGCCACCCCCCACGCGGAGGAAACTCGGCACGGATCACACGCAACCAGATCTCCGGTGCCACGCGTCTAGCACAACGAGGACGGCGCGCGCAGGAAATGGGGAAAAGACGCCCCAGCGCCCCTCGTTACCTGTTCGCGTACCCTGTCGAGGTGACCTGGATGCGGAAACGTGACCACAACATTCTGACCAACGCCGCATCGCTGCTCATCTGTGGGTTGTTGGCCGGCGTAGTGGTCGCCGCAGCGGCATTCCCCGCGGTGGCGATGTCTGGCCTGGCCGCCAAGGCCGGCGCGGAGACCTTCGGCGCGCTGCCGAAGGAACTGACGGTGTCCCGCGCCCCCCAGATCAGCTACCTGCTGGCGTCCGACAAGAAGACACCACTGGCCACGATGTACGACGAGAACCGGCGGGACATCAAGTTCGCCGACATCGGCGAGAACATGCGCAACGCGATCATCGCGGCCGAGGACCACGACTTCTACAACCACAACGGAGTCGACCTCAACGGCGTCGCCCGCGCCTTCGTCAACAACAGCGCCGCCGGCAACGACCGGCAGGGCGCCTCGACGCTGACCATGCAGTACGTCCGGATGGGCATCGCGTACTCGGCGACGCACCCGGCCGACGTGGTCGCCGCGACTGAGGACACCAGCGCCCGCAAGCTGCGCGAGATGAACTACGCGTTGCAGATCGAGAAGACGCTCACCAAGGACCAGATCCTGGAGAGCTACCTCAACCTCGCCGCGTTCGGCAACGGCGCGTACGGCGTCTACGCCGCCAGCCAGGTCTACTTCAGCAAGCCGCCGAAGGACCTGACGGTCGACGAGGCCGCCATGCTGGCCGGCCTCGTGAAGGCGCCGACCTCGTTCGACCCGACCACCAAGAGCGGCTACCCGCAGGCGGTCGCCCGGCGCGACTACGTGATCGACAACATGGTCAAGACCGGTGCCGTCACCCAGGAGGACGCCGACAAGGCCAAGGCAGTCAAGCTGGTGGTCAAGGGCAAGCGGGCGCCGAACGGCTGCGTCGCGACGAACAAGAACGCCTGGGGCTTCTTCTGCGACTACTTCTACCGCTGGTGGATGTCGCAGGAGACGTTCGGCTCGACCACGTACGACCGGGAGCGGCGGCTCAAGAGCGGCGGCTACACGATCATCACCACCCTGGACAAGCAGGCCCAGGAGGGCGCCGACAAGGCGGTCCGCAAGGCCAAGTCGGTGAAGTCCAAGGAAGCCGCGATGATCGCGGTGGTCGAGCCCGGCACCGGCCGGGTCCGTGCCCTCTCGGTCAACCGCAACTTCAAGCTGGACAACCCGAACAAGCCGAAGAACCTGCCGCACAGCGACCCCAAGCAACGCGGGAACGGCAAGCTCGGCAACTATCCGAACACGGTCAACCCGCTGCTGACCGGCGGTGACGGGATCACCGGCTACCAGGCCGGCTCGGTCTTCAAGATCTTCACGATCGTGGCCGCACTGGAGAAGGGCATCCCGCTCAGCTACACCATCAACGCGCCGCAGCAGTTCAAGTCGGAGTACATCATCAGCCCCAGCAGCCCGGCCGCCTGCGAGGGTACGCACTTCTACTGTCCGACCAACTCGAACCTCCAGCCCGGTGGCGTGAAGGACATGTGGAGCGCCTTCTCGGCCTCGACCAACACGTACTTCGTCCCGCTGCAACAGCAGGTGGGCGCGGCGAACGTGGTGGACGTGGCCAAGCGCCTGGGCATCCAGTTCCGGGAGCGCGAGGACGCGGACCTCGCGCGCACCAAGGAGTCGGCGAACCAGTGGGGCGCTTTCACGCTCGGCGTCTCGCAGGTCACCCCGCTGGAGTTGGCCAACTCCTACGCCACGCTGGCGGCCGACGGCAAGTACTGCGAGCCGACCCCGGTGCAGGAGATCCGCGATCTCGACAAGAACAAGCTGGACGTGGCGAACCCGCGCTGCGAGAAGCGGATCAGCACGGACGTGGCCCGGGCGGCCGTGGACGCGGCCCGCTGCCCGGTCGGCGACAACTCCCCCACCACCAAGTGTGGTAGCAGCCGGACGTCCCCGCAGACCAAGGTCGTCGTCAACGCTCCGGTCGCCGGCAAGTCCGGCACCACCGACTCCGAGAAGACCGCCTCCCTGGTCGCGATGACCAAGCAGTACGCGGTCGCCGGCATCATGGCCGACCCGGACTGGCCGCAGACCAACGTCAAGATGAGGCACAACGCGGCGGACGGCATCAACCCGCCGGTCAACGAGACGTTGAAGGCCGCGATGGACGGCAAAAAGAGGATCAACTTCGACCCGCCCGGCAAGAAGATCTCCGAGGGCGACCAGCGCAGCATCCCCGGCGTCAAGTGCCTCTCCGTCGACGAGGCCAGATCACGCATCTCCGGTGCCGGGTTCCAGCCGGTCGTCTCCAGCAACCGGGTCGCCTCGGAATGCGCGGCGGGCACCGCGGCCGGCACCAGCCCTGACGGTCGCACCATCAAGAACGGGATCGTGACGATCCTGGTCAGCGCCGGTGGTGGCGGAAGCAACGCCGGTAACGGCCCTCCGGGTGGTACGCCGAGCAGTCCCGGTCGACCGCCGGGCAGACCTGGCGGCTGATCACCGCTGAGACCGCACGCGAACGGGCGGGCAACCCTGGAGAGGGATGCCCGCCCGTTCCGCGTCGTCGGGAGTGATCAGCGGTAGCGCCGCGTCCGGGGCGTACCGGCCGGTGACGTGTCAGAGACCGAGCTGTCGGCGTACCTCGGCGGCAACCCGACCGCCCTCGGCCCGGCCGGCCGTCGCAGCCTGGGCCGCCTTCATGGCCGGGCCCATCTGTGCCTTGCCGGTGAACCCGCCCCCGGCGAGTGCCCCCGCGACAAGCTCGGTCAGCTCGGCGTCGGAGAGCTGCTTCGGCAGGTAGCGCTCCAGCACCTCGCCCTCGGCGGTCTCCTTGGCGGACTGCTCGGCGCGACCCGCGTCGGCGAAGGCGGTGGCCGCCTCGCGGCGCTTCTTGGCCTCCTTGGTCAGCACGCCCAGCACCTCGTCGTCGCTGAGCTCACGCTTGGCCTTGCCGGAGACCTCGGCCGTGCCCACGGCGGCCAGGGCCATCCGCAGGGTGGAGGTGGTCAGCTCGTCGCGGGCCTTGAGGGCGGCGCGCATGTCGGCGGTGAGGCGGTCCTTCAGCGTGCTCATGGTCGCCCAAACTACCCTGATCGGCATGCGAAAGCGCACACTATTCCGGCTCGCGACCGCCACCGTCGCGACGGGCGCCGCCGCCCTGGCGTACGCGTCCCTCGTCGAGCGCAACATGTTCACCCTCCGGCGCTTCGACGTCCCGGTGCTGCCGACCGGCACCGAGCCGCTGCGCGTCCTGCACCTCTCCGACCTGCACATGACCCCCAACCAGGTACGCAAGCAGAACTGGGTGGCCTCGTTGGCCGCCCTCGACCCCGACCTGGTCGTGGTCACCGGTGACAACATGGCCCACCCGGGAGCGGTGCCGGGTGTCCTGCGGGCGCTGCAACCGCTGCTCGACTACCCGGGTGCCTTCGTCTTCGGCTCCAACGACTACACCGGGCCGGTGCTGAAGAACCCGTTCAGCTACTTCCTGCCCGACCGGGAGTACACCGAGGGCGTCGAGCTGCCCTACGAGGAGCTGCGCGACGTCTTCAGCGGGGCGGGCTGGACCGACCTGAACAACCGGCGGGTGACGCTCAAGGCCGGTGGCCGGACGATCGACATGGCCGGCGTGGACGACCCGCACATCGAACGCGACGACTACCCCTCGGTGGCCGGTCCGGTCTCCGCCTCGGCCGATCTCTCCATCGCCCTGACCCACTCCCCCGAACCGGCGCTGCTCGACGAGATGGCCGCCGACGGCTTCGGGCTGCTGCTCGCCGGGCACACCCACGGCGGCCAGGTGTGCGTACCGGGTGTGGGCGCGCTGGTGACCAACTGCGGGCTGCCCCGGTCGATGGCAAAGGGCCTGCACCGCTGGCCCGGCTCGGACTCCTGGCTGCACGTCTCCGCCGGCCTCGGTACCCATCCGACCGCCCCGGTCCGGTTCGCCTGCCCGCCCGAGGCCACCCTGCTCACCCTCATCCCCCGCTGACCCTCCGGCCCCGGGGGTACCGAGTTTGACCCCCGGGGCGGGTGGGCTAGTATTTGTCCGCACGCCTCGGGGTGTGGCGCAGCTTGGTAGCGCGCTTCGTTCGGGACGAAGAGGTCGTCGGTTCGAATCCGGCCACCCCGACAGATGTGAGGCCCTGACCGGCATTCTCGCCGGTCAGGGCCTCACTCGTGTGCAGGGCAGCGGTCCTGCACGGGGGCGCACCCGTGGGCCGGCCGGTCGGACAGTGCACACCATTCGGTCGAACGCTCCGGGCCTCGCATCGCCCCCCGCGTCCCACCCCCCGAGAACGGGCGTGGTGCACTACAGTCCGAGAACGCCCGAAAGGCCGCCTGACCTCACTCGGCACGGCCGCCACCACAATCGGGGCACCTCGTTCGAACACAAATACCTACGCGCAAAGTCGCTGAGATCAGTTCAATGTTTGCTGGTTCGGTAATCCTCCACTCAAGCCAGGATAAACCAGACAGGCGATAATTCCTGGGGTCGACCCTTTTTCCTCCACCACTGAGCGTGTTACCGTACTCACGCAACAACGGCCGTAGATGGGTTGGGGACCCCGGCTGATAATTTCCAATGGGGGGAACAGTGCGTTGTCCAAGCTCGGCGCGCTCCGAGTTGACCCCGCAGATGCTTGTTTACGATGATTTCGACCAGCGCGGCCAGGCTCGCTGGATGTCCTATGTGATGCATTTTCACCGCGTGCACTACCGCTCTCCCGTCATCAATACGGATCGTCTCGGTTTTCGCATCTCGCACGGCGCCGACGGGTACGCCTCGGCGGGCGGGGAGCCGGCCGACGGCCCGATCCGGTTGTTGGCCGGCAGTTCCATGGCGATGGGCATCGGAGCCACCTGCGACCAGGCGACACTCGCCTCGCGACTGTGGACCGCCCACGCACCGTCGCTGCCCTGGTTGAACTTCGCGGGACGCAGCCATTCCTCGGCCCAGGAGCTGCTGCTCTTCCTCTTCTACCGGCATCTGCTGCCGCCGGTGGAGGAGATCGTGATCGTGTCCGGGCTCAACAACCTGGCCCTGGCGCGCCTACCCGCCGCCCAGCGCGGCGACGACGGCGCGTTCTTCAACTGCGGTGACTTCTTCGGCCAGATGGACAAGCTCAGGTCCCAGCACCGGACGCATCCCTTCGGCTCCGGCACCTCGTCGACCGGCGGCGACGAACCGGTCCGCCCGCTGGAGGTACGCATCGCGGACGCCGCCGCGCTGACCGTGCGGCACCTGGAGTCGTGGAAGCAACTCGCCGCCGCGACCGACACCAGGATCACGTTCGTGCTGCAACCGCTGGCAACCTGGGTACGCGAGACGGCCGCGCCACCGGAGAAGTGCCTCTTCGACGAGCTGGACAAGATCTCGAACTTCTGGGAGTTGTTCGGCGACATCGCCACCCGGGAATCGGTCCGCAGATATGCGGAGCTGCTGCAACTGGGCTGCGAGAAGATCGACGTCGGGTTTCTGGACATCAACCCCCTCCTCGCGACCAGCGTCAAGGACGACAGCTGGCTGTTTGTCAACCGGGCCCACATGACCGACCACGGGTTAGACCTGGTGGCCCGGCTGTTGGCCGAACAGTTGAATTTCTCGTCCTAGGACCGACACGGGTCCGACTCAGGTGAGGGCAGAAAGATGAACGTGGTGCGCAGAATTCTTAACAAGATCTTCGGTCGCAAGAAGAAGCCGAAGAACGACGCCTCGATCTACCCCATGTTCTAGCTTCTGCGAAGACGGCGACACCTTTCCCGTCACGACGAATGGCACGTTCGTCGCGCGGGCCATCCGTGCCGTCCAGATTCCGCACACATTTGGTTACCACATTGTTTCGAGATACCAGACACGAATAGAGCCAGGAGCTGGCAGTGTCAACGAAAGAAGTCGGTCAGTCAGGTCGACATACGGCCCGACCGCTTGATCAGCAGGCCCGGTCCCGCGAGCTCTTCGTCATCGCGGTCGACCCCGAGACCTCCTTTCCCGGCGACCCGTTCGTGACACGGCTGCGGGCCGAGATCAGTAACGTGGCAGATCGCGAGTCGTCGCCGACCCCGTTGGACGTGCTCCGGGACGAGGCGGTGCGCTGGTCGACCGCCGAGTCCCGCCGGTTCGAGGAGTTGGGCGCGACGGCCTCGGCTCCGCCGGCCACCGAGTCCCTCGTCCGCCGCACCGCGCTCGCGGTGGCACCGCTCGCGCTGCGGTCGGGCGCCTGGTTGCAGTGGCAGAGTGCGCCGGGCAACGCGGACGACGCGACCACACTGCGCATCCTGACCCTGTACGCGTCGGACGTCGGCGTCGGCCGGCCGCAGGACTCCCGGGGCAGCGTCTACCTGACCCTGCTCCGGCACCTGCACCTCTCCGAGCACGCGGTGCCGGTGGCCCGGCTGGTGCACGACCCTCGGGTGGCCGACCACCACTTCTATCTGCCCGCGATGCTGCTGGCCATGAGCCGGAGACCGGCCGACTTCCGCCCCGAGATCATCGGCGCCGACCTGTGCCTGCGGACGGTCGGGCTACTGCCCGCGTTGCGGCTGGTACGTCAGGCGCATCCGCAGCTCGTGGAGTGGAGCGCGATCGATCCGTCCGCCGGCCGGGACGGCGCGGCGCGTACCGGGTTGGAGCTCTGCCTGGACGTCGTCGAGCACGGGTTCGACGACGGGGAGCTGGCCCGGGTACGCGACGGTTTCCGGTGGGCGCTCACCGTGCTGGACAGGTGGAGCAGGAGCCTCTTCGCCGAGTTGGAGGAGGCCCTCGACCCGGCGTACGAGATGGCCGAGCTGCTCCGCCATCGGGCCCGCGAGGGCGCCGTCTACCACCGGGACTTCACCGTCGGGGACCGTTCGCTGTCGAACTGGTTGGAGGAGGCTCGGACGGATCCGCGCGGGTTGCTGGCCGAGCTGGCCGCCAGCCGTCTGGTCAAACCGGGCCGCTCCGCACAGAGTCCGCTGGTCAACGGCCTCGTCGGGGAACGGGGCCCGATGTTCCGGGTGTTCTCCCCGGCCGATCTGGTCGTCATCCGCCGGTGGATCGACTCGCTCCCCACCGGGCAGCCGGTGCGCGATCACCCCGGACCGGTCCACGACGTGCACACGGTCTCCCCGGAGCTGCTGGCCCCGGTCACGGCCGGTCCGGTCGCGAACGACCGGGAGCCCGTCGACGTCCGGGAGGCGTACCACCTCCTCCAGCAGCGGACGGACACCCCTGCCGTCCGCCGGTTCGCCGTCGACTACGTGCGGGGCTGGCTGGCGCGGTCCCGGCACAACATGGCCTCCGACCCGCAGCGCCTGCCCGACGTGTGGGGCCGGGAGGGGCTGCGGCCCTGGCTCGTCGAGCAGCACGACCGGCAGGGGCGTGACTTCGAGGAGTCGGCCGGCGCGCCGATGCCGTCCCGGGAGGATCTCGTCGACTCCACCGTGCAGCTGGCCCCGTTGACGTTGATCGACGGTGCCTGGCTCCAGGGGTTCACCGACTACGAGCACGCGGCGTCGGAGCAGGGCTACTTCCTGTTCGAGACCTACTGGGACGAGCTCGGCAACGGCGTGCCACGGATGAACCACCCGTTGATCTATCGGGAAGTGCTCGCCGAGATGGACGTCCGGGTGCCGCCGACCGCGTCGCGGGAGTTCGCCGAGTGGGACGGATTCCGGGACGAGTCCTTCGAGCTGCCGGTGTACTGGCTCAGCATCGGGCGCTTTCCGCGTACGTTCCTGCCGGAGATCCTCGGGTTGAACCTGGCCATGGAGCTGTCCGGCGTGGGCGGGACGTACCGCCGGGCACGTCAGGCGTTGAAGAGCTACGGCTTCTCCACGAAGTTCGTGGACATCCACAACACCATCGACAACGTCGCCACCGGGCATTCCGCCTGGGCCGCCGATGCCGTCGACACCTATCTCGCCTCGCTGCCGGTGTCCCACGGCGCGCAGGCGGTCACCGAGGTCTGGGACCGGGTACGCACCGGCTTCCGCTCGCTCAACCCGCCGACGGGTCTGCTGGCTCGACGGGCGTTTCGCCGCGCCCGCAGGGCCAGCAGGTCACTCGCCGCCATCTGACCGTCCACCCGCCCACACCCACAACCGAGGGGAACGCCCGTGGGAAAGCTGGTTCTGGGGTTGTCCGCCTACTACCACGACAGCGCGGCGGTGCTGGTGCGGGACGGCACGCCCATCGCGGCCGCCCAGGAGGAGCGGTTCACCCGTAAGCGCCACGACCCGGCCTTTCCGACCGAGGCCGTCCGGTACTGCCTGGCCGAGGGCGGCGTCACGCTGCGCGACGTGGACGCCGTCGCCTACTACGAGGACCCGGAGCTGAAGTTCGGCCGGGTGCTGACGAGTTTCGCCGGATCGGCTCCGTTCTCGCTGGAGGCGTTCACCAGGGTCCTGCCGGAGTGGATGTCCTGGAAGCGCGACACGATCGGAGAGGTACGCCGGTCGTTGGCCGCGCTGGGGTCGGCCGAGGTGCCGGAGATCAGCGTACGACGGCACCACGAGTCGCACGCCGCCTCCGCGTTCCTGCCCAGCCCGTACGAGTCGGCGGCGGTGCTCTGCATCGACGGTGTCGGCGAGTGGGCGACCACCACCCTGTGGCACGGTCGGGGCAGCGAGCTGCGTCAGGTGGCGGAGATCCGGTACCCGCACTCGTTGGGCATGCTCTACTCGGCCTTCACCTACTTCTGCGGGTTCAAGGTCGACTCGGGCGAGTACAAGCTCATGGGGCTGGCCCCGTACGGTGTGCCGCGCTACGCGGACGTGATCCGGCAGCACCTGATCGACGTCAAGGACGACGGTTCGTTCCGGCTGAACATGCGCAACTTCGAGTTCCTGCGCGGTCGCGTGATGACCGGCCGTGGGTTCGAGCGGTTGTTCGGTGGCCCCCGGCGCGAGCCGGAGAGCCCGCTGACCGAACGCGAGTTCGACCTGGCCGCCTCGGTGCAGCTGGTGACCGAGGAGGTGGTGACCCGGCTGGCGCGGACCGCCCGCGAGCTGACCGGGGAGACCAACCTGTGTCTGGCCGGCGGCGTGGCACTGAACTGCGTGGCCAACGGCAAGGTCGTCCGGGAGCGCCTCTTCGACTCGGTGTGGGTGCAACCCGCCGCCGGTGACGCCGGTGGCGCGTTGGGTGCCGCCCTGATGGTGGCGACGGAGTGGGGTGCGCCGCGCGCGCACCTCGCCGAGGGCGGCGACGGCATGTCCTCCGCCCTGCTCGGTCCCGCGTTCGACGACGAGGAGATCGCCCGTTTCCTGGACGGTCTGGGTGTGCCGTACACCCGGCTGGCCGAGGACGCCATCGCCAAACACGTGGCGGAGGAGTTGGCCTCCGGCAAGATCGTCGGCTGGTTCCAGGGCCGGATGGAGTTCGGGCCCCGGGCTCTGGGCGCCAGGTCGATCATCGGTGACCCGCGCGACGTCGACATGCAGTCGACGATGAACTTGAAGATCAAGTTTCGGGAGTCGTTCCGGCCGTTCGCGCCGTCGGTCCTGGCCGAGGACGTCGAGGAGTACTTCGACCTGGCCCAGGAGAGCCCGTACATGCTGCTCGTGGCGCCGGTCGCCGGGCGGCAGCGCCGGGCGGTGTCGGAGTCGGCGGCGGCCACCGGCCTGGACCGGCTGAAGGTGCACCGTTCCACGATCCCGGCGGTGACCCATGTGGACCACTCGGCGCGGGTGCAGACGGTCACGGCACGGTCCAATCCGACCTACCACCGGCTGCTGACCTCGTTCAAGCAGATCACCGGCTGCCCGGTGCTGGTGAACACCTCGTTCAACGTCCGGGGCGAGCCGATCGTCGCCACTCCGCACGATGCCTACCAGTGCTTCATGCGGACCAACATCGACCTGCTCGCCATGGGCAACTTCCTCCTGCACAAGGCCGATCAGCCCGTATGGCGGGAGCAGGGCGACTGGCGCGACGAGATCGCCCTGGACTGACCGACCGATTCCGCACCGACGAGGGTTGATCATGAAACTTCTGTGGATCCTGGCCTATCTTCTGATATTCGTTCCGGTTGGTATATTCTTCCGGGTGTTTCGCGACCCGCTGCGCCGAAAACTGCAGCCGGAGCTGAGCACCTACTGGGATTTCCACGAACGGCCGCTGTGATTTCGGCTGCCCATTATCCGAAGCAGGAGAAAAGACGTGATCGACGTCAACGCAGGGCTCGGCATCGCCGCTGTCGCCCTGGCAATGGTGCTCACCCCGGGGCCGAACATGATCTATCTGGTGTCCCGGTCGATCACCCAGGGCCGCCCGGCCGGCCTGGTCTCCCTGCTCGGGGTCGCCGTCGGCTTCTTCGTCTACCTGCTCGCCGCGGTGACCGGTGTCTCGGCGGTGTTCGCGCTGGTGCCCGCGCTCTACACGACGATCAAGATCGCGGGCGCGTGCTACCTGCTGTGGCTCGCGTGGAACGCCCTCAAGCCCGGTGGCCAGTCGGCCTTCGCGCCCAAGGACCTGCCCGTCGACGGGACCCGGAAGCTGTTCACGATGGGCCTGATGACCAACCTGCTCAACCCCAAGATCGCAGTGCTGTACGTGTCACTCCTCCCGCAGTTCGTCGACCCGGCCAAGGGCGACATCGCGACGCAGAGCCTCTCCCTGGGGCTGATCCAGATCACGGTGGCACTGACCGTCAACTGCCTCATCGTGCTCACCGCGGGTTCGGTCGCCGCCTTCCTCGCCCGGAAGCCAGCCTGGCTGCGGGCCCAGCGCTACATGATGGGCACCGTCCTGATCGGTCTCGCGGCGAGCATGGCCTTCGACCGGACGGAGGCATCGGTACCGCAATAGTCGATTCCGGCAACGTCGGGCAATTACTGCGTGCCGCCGAGCGACTTCCTGACTACGTGAACGGTGGCGAACTCGCCACCCATTCGAATCGTGGGATCGACGGAAAGGCGAGGAGCACGCCCCGATGAAGCCGCACATTCTGATCATTCACCGCTGGCGCGATCACTATGCGGGATACGCGGAATACCTCGACCACGACCTGCACCACGTCACGTACGTCTGCACCGAACTGGCCACGGCCGCCGTACCCGCGTCGGCCGCGGCCGTGGCGCTCGTCGCCGCCACCGACCGCCTGGATCTGGTGAGCGCCGCCGCCGACGGGTTGATCGCGCGATTCGGCGTCCCGGAACGGATCGTCGCCCTCAACGAGGGTGACCTGGACACGGCGGCCGAGCTACGCGCCCACCTGGGGGTGGCCGGTGACCGTCCCGACCGGCTGGCCCGGTTC
This sequence comes from Verrucosispora sp. SN26_14.1, assembly GCF_004307965.1. Lineage (NCBI taxonomy): Bacteria > Bacillati > Actinomycetota > Actinomycetes > Micromonosporales > Micromonosporaceae > Micromonospora > Verrucosispora sp. SN26_14.1. The sequence goes on from NZ_SISL01000018.1 coordinate 17,661, forward strand.
CGCGACAAACTGGTCATGGCGGAGACCGTCGTGCGCGGCGGCGTCGCCATCCCGGCGTTCGCCGACGCACCGGACACTGAGGCCGTCGTACGCTTCGCCGACTCCCACGGCTGGCCGTTGATCGTCAAACCCCGTCGGGGCACGGCCAGCCGGGACGTGCTGCGGCTGAACTCGGTCGACGACCTGGTCACACTCGACCGGTTGCCGCCCGAACCCCGGATGGTGCAGACCTTCTGCCCGGACCAGGTCTTCCACATCGACGGCCTGTGGACCGGTGCCGAACTGGGTCCCTGGCGGGCGTCGCGCTACGTGAACACCTGCATGGAGTTCGCCGCCGGGGACGTGCTCGGTTCGGTCGAGGTGGACGACGCCGACCTGCTCGGTCCGCTCGGCGGGTTCCTCGCCGACGCCTGCGCCGCCTTCGGTGACGCACCGTGGGTGTTCCACATGGAGGCGTTCGTCGGCACCGAGGCCGACGGCACCGTCCGGATCAACTTCCTGGAGGCGGGCTCCCGGGTGGGTGGCGCCGAGATCCCGTTCGTCTGGCGCGAGGTGCACGGCGTCGACCTGATGGAAGCGGCGATCCACATCCAGCTCGGCCGCAACCCGATCGTGCGGCAGATCAGCGATCAGCGGGTCGGCGGTTGGCTGCTGGTGCCGACGCCGGTGCCCGCGCCCTGCCGGATCACCGTCGCGGAACTCGACCTGCCTGCGGCCGAGTGGCCCTACGCCCGGGTGATCCCGGCCGTCGGCACCGAGATCCCCAAGGCCGGCGGCTACGAGCACGTCGGCGCGCGGTTCCGGTTCTCCGGTGCGGCCACCGACGACGTGGAGAAGGCCATCCGTCGTACGGCGGGCCAACTCTGGTTGGAGTGCGTGCCCAGCCGGTCGGACCTGCCGTCGGCACGCTGACGCCACGATGAGCACCTCCTTGTCCTACCTCCACCAGCAGCGTGGCCCCCTCGACAGCGTCGAGTCCGCCGCGTACGAACATGCGGTGCTGGGCAGTCGGCTGCACGCCGACCGCCCGCCGCCGGAGACCGGCATCAGCCGGGGCGAGTGGGCACACGCCTGCGAGAACCTGGTCCGACGCCGGCTGCTCTCCCGCGACGAGGACGGCGGCCTGACCGCAGTGCATCCCGATGTCGCCCTGAGCATCCTCAACGCACCGCTCACCGACGAGATCCGCGAGCGGGAACAGGCGATGGCCGCCAACAGTCGGGTGCTCCAGTCGATCGGCCGACGGCTGGCCGAGAACGGCAGGCAGCACGAGGGCGTACGGGTCGTCCAGGGCGAGAAGGCGATCCGTGACGAGATCGACTCGGCGATCCTGCGCTGCGCCACCGAGATCCTCTCGCTGCGTCCGGGAGGTCCACGGTCGACGGACCAGTTCAGCGCCTCGGAGGCGTCGGTGACCTCGATCTTCGTACGCGGGCTCCGCTGCCAGTTCGTGTACCACCACACCGCCCGCGCGAACCCGGGTCTCACGGCCCGGGCCAAGGCGGTTGCGGCGTACGGCGGTGGCATCCGCACCACGGCGGCGAGTTTCGAACGTCTGATCATCTTCGACCGACGGGTGGCGTTCGTTCCGGTCGACGCACCGGGTGCGGATCACGCTGCCGCCGTCATCTCCGACGACCTGGTGGTGGAGTACCTGCACCGCACGTTCACGCACCTCTGGGCCAACGCGGTCCCGCTCGAACTCGCCGAGGACCAGATGGACGAGGTGTCGCTGGGCACCAGGATGGCGATCCTCCGACTGATGGCCGCCGGGCTCAAGGACGAGGCCATCGCCAACCGGCTGGGCATGGCGCTGCGGACCTGCCGACGGCACATCTCCTCGATCCTCAAGGGTCTCCAGGTGTCGAGCCGGTTTCAGGCCGGCATCAGGATCGCTCAGCTCGGGATCCTCGCCGACGAGGTGGCGGACTCCGACCAGTCCGGCCGGACCGACATCAGCCCGCTCTGGTGACCCCTCCGCCTCTCTCCACCCCATCCGACAAGGAGAACCGACGACGTGAAACTCCAGCGCGAGATCCTGACGCCGCAGATGCTGCAGTACGACGACTTCGCGTCCCGTGGGGAGACGCAGTACCTCCCGTACCTGATGTACTTCAACCGGCCGGACTACCGGTCGGAGGCGATCAACACCGACCGGCTCGGCTTCCGTATCTCCCACGGTGTCGACGAGCAGGCCTCGGTCGGTAGCACCCTGCCCGAGGGGCCGGTCCGCCTGCTGGTCGGCGGTTCCGTCCCGCTCGGGTACGGCTCCACCAGCGACGCGACCACGATGGCGTCGCGGTTGTGGACGAAGCACGCCTCGTCCCGTCCGTGGCTCACCTATGCCGGCCACTGCTACAACTCGACCCAGGAACTGCTGTTGTTCCTGCTCTACCGGCACCTGCTGCCGCCGGTCGAGGAGATCGTCATCCTGAGCGGGTTCAACACGCTGGTGATGTCCCGGCTGGTCGAGATGCACCGCGCCGACCAGGGGCCGTTCTACTTCTGCGGCGAGTTCTTCGAACAGATGGAGGAGGTCCGGGCCAGGCACCGCAAGACGTCGCGTGGTTTCGGTCGCCGGGCCAAGCCGACCGTCCCCTCGTGGCCGTCGCCGGACGAGGTCCGTCCGGAACTCGACGAGGCGATCGCCAGCGCGGTCGACCTGGTCGGCAGGCATCTCGCGAGCTGGCAGGTGCTCGCCGCCGCCACCGGCGCCCGGGTCTCCTTCGTGTTGCAACCGATGGCCACCTGGCTGCGGGCCGAGCCCGCGCCGGAGGAGAAGCTGATCTTCGACGAGCTGGACCGGATCTCCAAGCTGGGCACCTGGGAGGCCCTCTACGGCGACGTCTCCTCGGTGGCGGCCGGGCAGCGGTACGCCGACGCGCTGGCACCGGCCTGCGAGCGGCAGGGCGTCCGCTTCGTGAACCTCAACCCGGTCCTGCGCGCGGCCGTGACCGACCGGTCCTGGCTGTACGTCGACCGGGCCCACCTGACCGACGAGGGCAACGACATCGTCGCCGCGCTGCTCGCCGAGCAGCTCGGCCTCTCCTGAGCCGGCTGCGATGACCGGGCAGCCGTTCCATCCCACGAGAAGGTGCGCGACTGATGCTTAGAGTAGCCGTGATCGGTGGTCGTCCCGCCCCGATCAAGGGAGCCAAGGACCTGGGCGTCGACGTCGTCCTGGTGCATCAACCGGGGCAGTACGAGGAGTCGATCCGGCAGCACTGCGAGCGGATCGTGCACGCGCCGCTGGCCGACGGCGAGGCGATGCTCGACGTGCTGCGCCCGCTGCACGACGAACGCCCCTTCGACCGGGTGCTGACCGTCTCCGAGCCGTGGGGTGTGCCCACCGGACACGTGGTGGACGGCCTGGGCCTGCCCGGGACCTCGGAGAAGACCGCCCGCCTGCTCAAGGACAAGGCGCTGATGCGCGAGCGGCTCGCCAAGTACGACCTGAGCCCGGTCCGCTACCGCGTGGTGCGCACCGAACGCGAGGCGCGCGACTTCCTCGCGGAGGTCGGCGGTCCGGTCGTCCTCAAACCGGTCGACGGGGCCGCCAGCCGGAACATCCTGCGGGTGGCGGACGCGGCCGAGCTGGGCCACGCGTGGCGCGTGCACACCGAGGCCGGCAACACCTCGGTGCTCGCCGAGGAGTTCCTCGCCGGCCCGGTGGTGAGCGTGGAGTCGTTCTCCTTCGGCGGTCGGCACCTGCCCGTCGGCTACTCCGAGTACCTGGTCAACTCGTACCACGTGGAGTGGCAGGTCAGCGTGCCGAGCCGGCTCGTCGTGCCGTACCTGGAGGAGCTTCGGGACCTCACCGTGCGCCTGCTGGACGCGGTCGAACTCACCGAGGGCCCTTCGCACAGCGAGTTCGTCCTGACCGACCGGGGTCCCCGGGTGCTGGAGTCGCACGCCCGGATGGGTGGGCACGCCATCCCTGAGCTGGTCCGCCGGGCCTACGGCCTGGACCTGGCCCGGATGTGGCTGACGGTGCCGCTCGGCATCGACGCGCTGCCCGCCGAGTCTCCGCGGCCCACGGCGGGTGCCGCCATCCGGTTCCTGCGGCCCGAGCCCGGGGAGATCCGTGCCGTCACGGTCGCCGAGGACATCCCGGCGGTGGTCAAGCGGGTCCCGCCCGGCGAGATGGCCGACGTGTACCTCCCGCTGCTCGGCGAGCTGGTCGACGTCCCGGTCGGCGCGGTCGTGCACAAGAACCCGGGCGACGTGATCACCCCGATCCAGACGCTCGCGGACTGCAGCTCCGGGTACGTGCTGGCCACCGGCGCGGACGCCGACTCGGCGATCGCCACCTGTGTCCTGGTCGACCAGCAGATCCAGTTCCACACGTGACCCTCCTACGGCATCACGACTTCCGGCTGCTGTGGACCACGCAGACCCTGGGGCAGTTCGGCGCGCACTTCAGCCGGGTCGGCCTGCCCCTGGTGGCGATCCTGGCCCTGGACGCGACCGCGTTCGAGGCCGGACTGCTGGCGACGTTCCAGACCGTGGCGTTCCTCGTGGTCGGCCTGCCCGCCGGGGCGTGGGTGGATCGGCGGCGCAAGCGTCCCGTCATGATCGTGGCGAACCTCGGGCGGGGTCTGCTGTTGGCGTGGGTGCCGGTGGCGGCCTACCTGGGGGTGCTCTCCCTGACCCAGTTGTACGTGGTCGCGCTGGGGGTGAGCGTGGGGACGCTGCTGTTCGAGACGGCGTACGTGAGCTACCTGCCGCTGCTGCTCGAACGCGGGCAGTTGGTCGAGGGCAACGCGAAGCTGGAGAGCACCCGGTCGGTGGCCCAGGTCGGCGGTCCCACGCTCGGCGGCTACCTGATCCAGTGGCTGGGGGCGCCGCTCGCGGTGCTCACCGTCGCGGGCGGCTACCTGACCTCGGCGGTGGTGCTCTGCCGGATCCGGATGCGGGAGTCCGTTCCCGCGCGCGGCACCGACCGCCACCTGGTTCGGGAGATCCGGCAGGGGCTGTCGTTCGTCTTCGGGCACCGGTCCCTGCGCGCGCTCGCCGTCTCGGGTGCCCTGTTCAACCTCGGGGTGTTCGTCACCGGAACGGTGGTGGTGGTGCTGCTCGCCCAGCAGCTGCGCATCGCGCCGGGAACGGTGGGACTGTGGTTCGCCGTCGGCGGACTGGGCGGGCTGGTCGGGGCGTTCCTCGTCCGGCGGGTCAGCGCCCGGATCGGCCCGGGGCCGGCGGTCTGGGTGGGCATGGCGGTGGCCGGCGTCTCCGGTCTGGTCGTGCCGCTCGCCGACGCCGACTGGCGTCTCTGGCTCGCCGGGGCGGGCAACGCGTTGGTCTCCACCGGCCTGGTCATCAACAACGTGAACAGCATGGCGATCCGCCAGCAACTGTGTCCGCAGGAGTTGCAGGGCCGGATGAACGCCACCATCCGCTTCCTCATCTTCGGGGCCATGCCGATCGGCTCGTTCCTCGGCGGGTTCCTCGGGGAACGCGTCGGGCTCCGGGAGGCCCTGTGGGTGGGGGCCGGACTCAGCCTGGTCGCCGTCCTGCCGGTCTACTTCTCGCCGCTGCGGACCATGCGTGGCGACCCGGGCGACGACGACCCGGGTACGGATCGGAGCAGCACCCGGCCCGGACGCCGGGAGCGTCGACGCGACCCGGACGGCGTCGGTTCCCGATGAGGCGGGCTTCCGTCGGGCCCGCCGGGTGTGTCATCCTGACTCCAACAGTTCTAGAACAGTGGGAGTCCACGTGACCGACCTGACCGTGCTGCCCAACGGCAGCGTCATGGCCGATCCCGGCGAGCGCGGCAGATTCGGCGGGCACGGGGGTCGTTTCGTCCCCGAGTCGCTGATCCCCGCCTGCACCGAGCTGGAGGCGGCGTTCCGGGAGGCGTGGGCGGACCAGCGCTTCCGCCGCGACCTCGACCGGCTGCTCGCGGTGCACGCCGGCCGCCCTACCGCGCTCACGCCGGCCTGGCGGCTCTCCGAGGAACTCGGCATCAACGTGCTGCTGAAGCGCGAGGACCTGGCCCACACCGGCTCACACAAGATCAACAACGTGCTCGGTCAGGCCCTGCTGGCGCGCCGGATGGGCAAGACGAGGTTGATCGCCGAGACCGGCGCCGGCCAGCACGGCGTCGCCACGGCCACCGCCGCCGCGCTGCTCGGCCTCCAAGCGACCGTCTACATGGGGGCCAAGGACGTCGAGCGCCAGGCGCTGAACGTGTTCCGGATGGAGCTACTCGGTGCCGAGGTCGTTCCGGTCACCAGCGGCAGCCGCACCCTGAAGGACGCCACCAGCGAGGCGCTGCGGCAGTGGGTCACCCGGGTCGACGACACCCACTACTGCATCGGCTCGGTCATGGGCCCGCACCCGTACCCGTGGATCGTGCGGGAGTTGCAGCGGGTCATCGGCGAGGAGGCGCGCGCACAGTGCGCCGCCGAACTACGGACCGGCGTGCCCGACTACGTGGTGGCCTGCATCGGCGGTGGCTCGAACGCCGCCGGCACGTTCGCCGGCTTCGTCGACACCCCGGCCCGACTCGTCGGCGTGGAGGCCGAGGGTGGGGCGGCGGTCGCGTTCGGTCGGGTCGGCGTGCTGCACGGGTTCCGCTCGTATGTCCTCCAGGACGAGCACGGCCAGGTCAGCGAGGCGCACTCGATCGCGGCCGGGCTCGACTACCCGGGCGTGGGCCCGGAGCACGCCTTCCTCAACGACTCCGGCCGGGCGCGGTACGTCACCGTCAACGACGCCGAGGTCATCCCGGCGGTCCGGCGGCTGGCCCGCACCGAGGGGATCCTGCCCGCCCTGGAATCGGCCCACGCCATCGCCTGGGTGATCCGCGCCGCGGAGAGCGGCGAGCTGCCGCCGTTCAGCACCGTGCTGGTCGCGCTCTCCGGCCGTGGCGACAAGGACATCCACACCATCCGGGAGACCGCATGAACGGCAAGCTGCTGGTCCCGTACGTGACCGGGGGCATCCGGCCCGACTGGACCGGGTACGTCGAGGCGTACGCCCGCAGCGGCGCGGACATGATCGAGATCGGGCTCCCCTTCTCCGACCCGATCCTCGACGGGCCGACGATCCAACAGGCGTCCTACCGCGCCCTGCAACAGGGGGCCACGGTCCGGTCGATCCTCGACGACCTCGCCGGGGTGGACGTCGACGTACCACTGATCGCCATGACGTACTACAACCTGGTGATGCACGCGCCGTCGTTCTGCGCGGACCTCGCGGCGGCCGGGGTCAGCGGGCTGATCGTGCCCGACGTGCCGATCGACGAGGTGGACGACCTGGCGGCCAGCGCCACGGCGGCCGGTGTCGACCTGGTGCTGCTCGCCGCGCCCACCACCCCCGGCCCTCGGCTGGCCGCCATCGCGCGGCGCAGTCGCCGCTTCGTCTACGCCGTCTCGGTGATGGGCACCACCGGCGAGCGCGACCGACTCGCCGAGGACGCCGCCCGGCTCGCCCGCGACCTGCGGGCCCTGACCGACCTGCCGGTGCTGCTCGGCTTCGGCATCTCCCGGCCCGCGCACGCGGTGGAGGCGGCCGAGGCCGCCGACGGTGTCGTGGTCGCCTCGGCACTGATGCGGATGGTCCTCGACGGCGCGGACCCCGCTGAGGTCGGAGCCGTGGTCGCGGAGTTCCGCGCGGCGTTGGACGGGGTGGGCGCAGCGGTTCCCGGGTGACCGCGAGCCGGGCGGGTGCCCGGTGCGGCCGGTCACGGACCGTGGGCCACACTGGGCACCGGTACGGCCGCAGGGACGGGAGACACCCATGGGTGAGGCGACGGTGGGTGGGCGACCGACCGCGCGCTACCGGCAGATCGCGGCCGACCTGGCGGCCCGGATCCGGCAGGGCGAGTACGAGCCGGGCGAGGCGTTGCCGGCGCAGCGGGACCTGAGCGCCCACTACGGCGTCACGCTGATGACGTTGCGTCAGGCCCTCCAGGAGCTGTCCGACGAGGGACTCATCGTCCAGCAGGCCGGGCGGGGCACCTACGTCACACCTGTCCAGGCCGCCTATCGGGTCGACACGCTGCGCAGCTTCACCGAGGACCTCCGCGAGCAGGGCCACGACGTGCTCACCCAGGTGGTGTCCGGTGCGATGCGCCGACCGCCGGCCTGGGTGGTCGACCGGTTCGGCGACGGTGGCGGCGAGCGGGCCCTGCGGCTGGAACGGCTGCGCCTGCTGAACGGCCGTCCCGCCATCCACCAGGTCTCCTGGGTCCGCCCGCCGTACGCGGCGACGATCCGGGACCGCGACTTCGTCCGGACGTCGCTCTACGCCGCGCTGGCCGACGCCGGTGTCGCCATCCTGCGGGCCTCGGAACGGATCGTCCCGTCTCTCCTCGCCGCGCCGGCCGCCGGGCATCTGCGCCAGCCCGTCGGCAGCCCGGTCCTCGTCAGCGAACGGACGACGATCGCCCTGGACGGGACCGCCGTGGTGGTGGACCGGGCGGTGGTCGTCGGAGACGCCATGGAGATCCGTGCCGAGCGCGCGGCGACCCGGTTGTCGGTCCGGTGGGGTGCCGTACGCTCCCCGGTCCTGCCGGGCGACGGACGTCCCGGCGACGACGCGCCGTAGGGCGGTCCGCTTCCTGCCCGCAGCGGGCGACGGCAGCAAGGTGTCTGGCCACTTCTGGCCTCCGTGACGGCGTTGTTACCCGCTGTCGCCGTCCGGCATCGTGAGGTCTCGGGTGCACGACGACTGGGCGTCGCACCCGATCCGACCGCGAGTTGGGGATTCGCGGCGACCCCTCATGATCGGAGCCGTTCATGACCCGTGCACTCCGGGTGGCCCGTCACCATCTGAACGACCGGACCCGTGACCTGCTCGACAAGGAGCTCACGGCCGCTGTCTGCGACATCGAGCTGGATTCGGACGCCCACGAGGCGATCCTCGCCGGAATCGGTGCCCACGCCCTGCAGACCCACCTGCCCGGCGAGATCCTCCAGGCACTGACGTTCTTTCCGGCCACCGGCTCGCACGTGCTGACCATCGGCAACCTGCCGCAGCAGGAGTTCCCGGCCACGCCACGTGACGGCTTCACCGACGAACCCGCGATGGCCGTGACCAACGCCCTGCACTTCGGGCTGCTGCAACTGCTCTCGCTGACGCCGTTCGCGGTCGACTACGAGAACGCCGGCAAGTACATCCGCAACGTCGCCCCGAACCCGGCGGCGGCGGGAACCACCAGTTCCTGGGGGGCGGATTCCGAGTTCTCCTGGCACACCGACAACCCGCACCTCCCCTTCGGCGGCAGGGGCGTCGACCCGCGCCGGTACGTCCCGCGCTACCTCAGCTTCTATGCGGTCCGCAACGACGAGCAGGTGCCGACCGAGGTGCTCGCCATCGAGGAGGCCGTGGCCGCGCTGGACGAGACCACCGTGCGGGAGTTGCAGTCGGCCCAGTTCACCGTCGGCCCGCCCGCCTCGAACGACGAGACGGCACCGCTGCGGGACACCGCCCTGCTGGAGCAGAGCTACGAGGGAACGCGGGCGCGGTTCGACCGGGGCACGGTCGACGCGAACACGCCGGCCGCGAGTGCCGCCCTCGACAGCTGGGTGCGGGCCCTCGACCAGGCGCGGTCCGAGGCGTTCGTGCTGCGGTCCGGCGATTTCCTGATCTTCGACAACTACCGGGTGCTGCACCGCCGTCGGGCGTTCCGACCCGGCCCGGCGGACACCGCCCGCTGGCTGCGCCGCTGCTACGCAAGCTGACCCGGACACCAGGAGGATGACCATGGGCACGTATCGCGTCGCCGTCATCGGCGGTATGCCCGCGCCGATCCACGGCGCCAGGGAACTCGGCATCGACGTCGTGCTGGTGCACGAGGAGGGCAAGTACGAGCCGTCCATCCTGGCCCACACCGAGCGGGTCGTCCACGCTCCGCTGGACGACGGCCCGGCCATCCACGCCGCGCTCAGTCCGCTGCACGCCGAGCGCCCGTTCGACCGCGTGATGACCACGACCGAGGTCGCCGCGATCTCGTCGGGCTACGTCGTGGACATGTTCGGCCTGCCGGGCGTCACCGAGTTCACCGCCCGCGCGCTCAAGGACAAGTCCCTCACCCGGGAGTGCCTGGCCAAGGCCGACGTGGAGAACGTCCGCTACCAGGTGGTCAACTCGGTCCAGGAGGCGGTCGCGTTCCTGGAGCAGATCGGCGGGAAGATCGTCCTCAAGCCGATCGACGGTGCGGCGAGCCTGCACATCAAGGAGGTCGAGACCCCGGAGCAGGTGGCCGAGGCCATGTCGGAGCTGGCCGCCGCCGGCATCACCGCGCCGATGGCCGAGGAGTTCCTCTCCGGCCCGGTGGTGAGCGTCGACTCGTTCTCCTTCGGGGGCCGGCACCTCACCATCGGCTACTCCGAATACCGGATGAACGACCGGTTCGTCGAGTGGGAGGTCAGCACGCCGAGCCGGGTCGCCGTACCCTACCTCGCGGAACTCCGGGAACTCACCGCGAAGCTCCTGGACGCGGTCGGCGTGACCGAGGGACCGTCGCACAGCGAGTTCGTCCTCACCCCGCACGGGCCCCGGGTGCTCGAATCCCACGCGCGTCTGGCCGGCAGTGGCGCGCCGGAACTGGTGCGGCGCGCCTTCGGGCTGGACCTCAACCGCATGTTCCTGACGGTCCCGTTGGGCATCGACGAGCTTCCGCTCGAATCACCCGCACCGATCGGGGGCGCGGTCGCCCTCTTCCTGACCCCGAAGCCGGGGCCGATCACGTCGATCACCCTCAGCGAGGACATTCCGGCGACGGTACGCCGGATCCCGCCCGGCGAGTCGGCGCGGGTCTTCATGCCGTACCTGTTCGAGCTGGGCGCCGAGGACACCGCCGTGGTCATCACCAAGAACCCCGGCGACGAGGTCGCACCGCTGCTGACCGTCGCGGACTGTAGCAACGGCTACATCCTGGCCTCCGGCACGGACGCGCTCGACGCCATCGCCAAGGCCGAGGCGATCAACGCGAAGATAGACTTCGTCACCGGTTGATGAGGGAGAACACCATGAAGCGCACCGCAGTGGTGACGGGTGCCAGCAGCGGGATCGGGGCGGCCACGGCGCGCCGGCTGGCCAAGGACGGATTCTTCGTCGTGGTGGCGGCCCGCCGGTGGGACCGACTTGAGGCGCTGGCGGCCGAGATCGGTGGGCAGGCCGTCGCGCTCGACGTCACCGACCAGGCGTCCGTCCAGGCTCTCGCCGCCGGTCTGGACCGCTGCGACCTTCTGGTCAACAACGCGGGCGGGGCGGTGGGCGCCGACCCGCTGGCCACCACCTCGCCGGCCGACCTGGTGCGGAGCTTCGAGATCAACGTCCTGGGCATGCTGTACGTGACCCAGGCGCTGCTGCCGCTGCTCCGCGCCTCCGACGCACCGACCATCGTGACCGTCACCTCGACGGCCGCGCACGTGACCTACGAGTCCGGCGGCACCTACACGGCCGCCAAGCACGCGGAACACGCGCTGGTCGAGACGCTTCGGCTGGAACTCTGCGGTGAGCCGGTGCGGGTCATCGAGATCGCACCGGGCATGGTCCGCACGGACGAGTTCGCGGTCAACCGGTTCAACGGCGACGCGGAGAAGGCCGCCTCCGTGTACGCGGGCGTGGACCGGCCGCTGGTGGCCGAGGACGTCGCCGAGTGCATCGCCCTGACGGTGGCGCTGCCCAGCCACGTCAACGTGGATCGTCTCGTCGTCCGGCCGGTCGCCCAGGCCGCCCAGCACAAGGTGCACCGTCAGCCGATCTTCGGGAGCTGACGGACGGGACGTCGTGCTGAGTCGCACCGCGAGCGGTGCGACTCAGCCCAGGTCCTCGGGTTTCACCTTCCCCCGGGCGACAAGACTCTTCGCGAGACGAACCCGCCCCAGCAGGATCGCGTGCACGTAGCTGAGCATCAACAGCACAGCCGGAATGATGTCGCCGCGTTGAACCAGAACATAGGCGATGAAGACCCCGTAGATGACCACCGGCAACGCGAAGAGCCACAGCGGGTAGCGCAAGTGGTTGCTGAGTGAAGAATCGAAGAGTTTGGGCACGAGATCATTAGATCTCACCCGGCAAGGACGCCTCGTTCGCTTCCATCAGCATGACCGCCGGGCATCACTGAAAGGTGATGTTCGGTGTACGGTCCGAAGTGTCGATCCGCCGAGGAGTGCGCGGGCGACGGGCTGGCCCTTGTCGCTGAGGAGTGCCACATGCCACCGATCTCGGACGGACGATTCGGCGCTGAGCTGCGCAGACTCCGCATGTCGGCGGGATTGTCGCTGCGACGACTCGCCCCGCTCGTGTTGTCCAGCCGGGGGCACCTTCACGATCTGGAATCGGGGCGACGCCACCCGACCGTCGACCTGGCCGGTCGGCTCGACGACGCGCTCCACACCAACGGGCTCCTGTCCGGCATGCTGCATCCGGCCCCCGCACCGGACGACCCCGAGCGACTGGCCTACGTCACGCAGCATCCCCGCCGACTGGACCCCGCAACGCTGCACGCCCTGGGCGAGATGCTCGCCGCCCATCGTCGTCTCGAAGACACTCTCGGCTCGACGCCGCTGATACCGACGATCCGCACCCAGTTGGACCTGGTGACCACACTCGTCGCGGAGAGTGCCGGCGGACTCCGGCAACAGGTGGTCGATCTCGCCGCCCAGTGGGCTCAGTTCGGCGGGTGGCTGTACGCGGCCAGCGACCGACGTCGCCTCGCCAGCCGGTGGTACGGCACCGCGCTGGAGTGGGGCACCGAGGCCGGGAACGCGGACATGATCGCCACGGTGCTCAGCATGCGGGGGCACCTGGCCTGGTCGGAGCGGCGACCGGCACCGATGATCGGTCTCTCCGCAGCGGCGGTTCGCCAACCGGCCAGTCCAGGAGTACGGGCCATCGCCACCCAGCAGCAGGCTCGCGGTCACGCCCTGACCGGCGAAGCGGAGGTCGTCATCGACCTGTTGGACCGGGCCACGGAACTGAACGAGGCCGCCATGCAGGCACCCGACCGGGAGCCACCGTGGATCTACTTTCACTCAGCCGCCTACCTGACCATGCAGCGCGGGCTCGCCTACCGGCTGCTCGGCCGGAACGCACCGGCAATCAATTATCTGCGGCTCGGGTTGGCCGGATTGCCAGCGGGATCGTCCGCAGCCGCATGGACCGGTCCCTACCTGCTGCATCTCGCGGCGGCGCTCGCAGACACCGGAGAGGTCGGCGAGGCGCGCGACGTCTACGAACGGGCGCTGGCCCTCGGACACGCCACCCGGACGGTCAGCCTCGCCACCCAGGCCGAGGCCGCTGTCCGCGCCCTGTCCGCACGTAGATAGCAGACGCTGCGCCTCTCGACCGTGACCATCCGGTCACCGAATGCTGATCTCAGGGCCTGCCTCGTGGAACCGCATCGCGCCAGCCGTGAGGCACCCCTCGTTCGGCACGGCAGCGGTCCCTCCCATGACGAGCACCACTGCCGTGCCCTCCCCGAAGGAGGTGCCGGTGGGCGATGCAGAGCGAAGGGCGACGGAGAGCCGGGGTGAGCAGGTCCAGGCAGCAGAGCGGGAGGCCGCCCGGCAGCGGATTCTCGCTCAAGCCGAGGCGGATCGAATACCGGTCGAGGAGACGAGTCGAGCCGTACCGGACCGGCGGTGGCGTCGTGGACGACACTGAACGGTTGCCTGTCGGTCGGCGGGTGGCGTACTGGCGGGCTCGGCGGAGATTGTCTCAACAGGTACTCGCCGACCGGTTGGGCAAGTCGAAGAGTTGGGTGGACAAGGTCGAGCGAGGTGTCCGGTCACTGGACAAGGTGTCGACACTTCAGGAGGTTGCCGCCGTCCTGCGCGTCGATACGGCGCTACTGCTCAGCCGCAATGTGCAGCCGGCGGAGGCGACCGAACACGCCGAGAGTGTCGACCGGATCCGGGCGGCTCTGTCCACGTACGAGATCCCGCTGGGTCGTCCGACGGTCCGCCGTCCTGCGGTGCCGGTCGACCGACTGGCACAGGACGTCGCGCACGTGTGGACCACTTTCCAGCATGCCCGTTACTCGCAGGTTGTCGACCTGGTACCGGGGTTGCTGGCCGATGCGCAATGGACCTACGCACATGACCCCGGACCGGGGCGCGTGCCACTGGTGGAGGCGTATCGGGTTACGGCATCGTTGCTGGTGAAGCTCGGTTCCCCCGACGTGGCATGGTTGGCGGTCGACCGGGCGATGACGGTGGCCACGGGTGATCGGGTGTCGGTGGCCGCCGCCGGGGTGCAGCTCGGTCAGGTCTTGCGTGAGTCAGGGCGGGCGCGAGTGGCGAGAAGCGTCATGCTGGCTGCTGCGTACCGGATCGCCCCGCCCGTCCCCGAGGACGGCGACCCGGCTGAGTTGTCTCTCTGCGGCACTCTGCTGGTGCAGGCCGCTCTAGCCGCTGCTCGCGACGGTGACGACCGCACGGCCGCCAGATTGATCGATGAGGCCGCCGAAATGGCGGAACCGGTGGACGATGGCCACGACCACCACCGCACCGGGTTCGGGCCGACGGCGGTAGAGCTTGCCCGGGTCATCGTTCAGACGGAGTTGGGCGATGTGGTGCACGCGGTGACCCGACACTCACAGGTGATCAGTCGGGACGGCTGGCGGTGGCTACCCGTCGAACACCGTGCCGCATATCTGATCGACGCTGCCCGCGCATACCTGCACGCCGACGACCCGACCAGTGCCAGCCGGATCCTGATGGAGGTCGACCGGATCGCGCCGGCCGAGATCCGCCACAGACCGGCAGGCCGGCATCTTCTTACGCAGGTCGCACGTGACCCCGCTGCCCCGACGGTGCTCGTCCACCACGCCGCGACCTTCGGCGTCGGTTGACCTGTCGGTACCAACGCGGAGGGCACGTCCCGTGGCGGGACGTGCCCCTCCGATGTACGTGGTCACCACCACTTGGGGTAGTGCCGGAGTACCCGGTCCGCCGGTTCCGGTGACTTCGACCTGCGTTCCCGCCACTTTTGCACCAGGTTCGGGCCGTGCACGAGTGCGCCGGCGACCAGCAGGAGCAGGGACCCGTACCGTCCCGACCACCCGAACCAGAGACCGAGACCGGCCACCAGCCAGAGCAGGAAGCCGAGGCCGAGCAGTGCCGTTCGAAGACGTGGGCGGCGCACGACTCTCAGACTACGGCTCGCCGCCAACGACCCACGTCATCCGTGACCCCCTGGGCCACGGGCGGAACCTGATCCCACCGAGAACCGCGACGCCTCGGTGAGATCAGGCCCGTGCGAGAGATTCCCCTCGGCGCGCCCCAACGCTCGCGCGCCGAACAACGGTTACCCGTTCAGCAGGCGGTGTAGCCCTTGCCCTTCTTCGACCAGGCGCACTTGTCGATCAGCTTGCCGCTGGCGTTGCGCAGGTACGCGGTGTCGCCGGTGTTGTTCCAGACGTAGTTGCCCGAGCCCCAGTAGCGGTTCTTGGCGGTGTTCGTGCCCTTGCCGGTGCGGATGACCACGCTCTTGCCCTTGGCGAGCTTGACGTCCCCACTGAACGTGTAGACGTGGTTGGCCTTGTCGCGCAGCGTCCAGTTCTTCAGGTTGATGGTGCGGGCGCGCCGGTTGGTCAGCTTCACGTACTCGGCGTTCAGGCTGGCGTTCGAGCGGGTGTCCGTACCCGGCGAGTCGTAGTAGACCTTCGTGATCTCGATCGCCGGGGTGGCGGCCTGCGCCGGGGCACCGACGGCCAGCGAACCGCCGAGCGCCACGGCGAGCGCGGACACCAACCCGATGAACCTTCTCGACATGCGTGTTACCCCCACAGGATGCGCGCCGACGTTCGGCGCGGAAACGTCACGCCGACGCGTGACGGAGCGAGGTTAACGACGAGTTACGGCAACATGCGTCCCACTCGCACCCGCGCCGCCGATTACAGCCGCGCGGTTGCCCATCAGCATCCAGCCGGCTCGAACCGGTCCGCCGGTCCGGTTGAGCCGACTCGACCGGAGTTCCGCACCGACCGCACGAAAGATGATCGACGGCTGTGCGTTCGACGTACATCGAGGACCGCAAGACGAGGCACCGAAGCCGCAGGTCTTTTCCGGCGGTCTTGCTGCCATCGCCGCAGACGTCCGCGCGTGGGTCCACAGGCTGCATCCACAGGCTGTGGATAGCACATGTGTACGAGTCCAGCTCGCTCCCAGTCTCCGGTGAGTACGCTTGGTCATCCTCCCGGTGCCGCCGGGAGGCGTACCCGACCTGGAACGACGTGCGAGTGGATCATCAGCAAGTCCTCCGCGACGTGACGGTCCGCCTGCCGATGGCGTCGACCGTCGCCGAGGTGTGCCAGGCCACCGTCGATTCGCTGGCCCGTCACACCCCCGCCACCATCGCCGTCCTGCTGCACGTGCACGACCGGCTCCGGTGCGTCGCCGCCACCGGCTCCTGGCAGGTCTTCGCCACCGTCGCGCCGGACGCCGGGATCGTCGGTCGGGTCTACACCGGCGGCGCAGCGGTCGTCGCCCCGGACGTCACGACCGATCCCGACCACATCCCGGTACGCCCCGACGTCACCGCCGAGGTGTGCGTACCGGTGCCGGATCCGGCCGGGCGGGTCATCGGCGTACTCGACGTGCAGTGGACCGGCCCCGCCGACCTCGCCACGTGGCGGACGACCGCCGAACGGGTGGCCGCCCGCCTCGGCGCGCGGATCGTCGCGCTGGGCGGACCGACGGAGAGCCGCAGCGAGAAGCTGCTCCGGCACGCCGCCGCGATGACCGCCGCCGGCACCGAGTGGGACCTGATGACCGCCGCGATCGGGGCGGCCCGGGACGTCTCCACGCTCGGCGCGGCCGTCCTGGTGCTCGGCGGCCGGGGCGGCGTACGGCTCGGTGCCCCGACCGGGGCTCCCGGGGAGCTGGAGAACCGGATGCGGGCCGAGCTGGCCGAGGCGGGCCCGGAGGCGCTGCGCGGCATCATCGACCGGGCGCACCGCTACGGGGCCGGCTACACCCTCGGCGAGGCGGGCCACCCGCCCACCGTGGAGCACGAGCCGCTGGTCCGCGCCGGTGTCCGGACGCTGGTCACGGTGCCGGTGGGTCCGGCCCGACGCGGCGGGGTGCTGCTGGTCGCCGACGACCGGCTGCTGCGTCCCGACCCCACCACGGTCAACCTGATGGAGCTGCTGGCCGGTCAGGCGTGGAGCTGCCTGGACCGGTTGCGCACCCTGGACCGGCTGCGCGAGCAGGCCAGCTCCGACCCGTTGACGGGGCTGCGGCACACCGGCCCGTTCGGGCAGCGGATCGCCACGGCGACGCCGGGCCGGACCGCGCTGCTCGCGATCGATGTGGACGGCTTCAAGACGATCAACGACACCTACGGGCACCAGGCCGGTGACCGGGTGCTGGTCGGCCTGGCCCGGGCGCTGGAGGGCGCGCTGCGCCAGGGCGACGAGCTGTACCGGGTCGGCGGCGACGAGTTCGTCGCGGTGATCGAGGTGAGCCGTCCCGAGGAGGCGGTCCGGGTCGCCGAGCGGCTCACCGAGGCGGCCCGCCGGATCGGCCGCACGATCAGCGTCGGTGTCGCCCTGCCCCGGCCGGGCGAGTCGCCCGAGATGACGCTGCGCCGCGCCGACCAGGCGCTCTACGCGGTGAAACGGCAGGGTCGCGACGGCGTACGCCTCGCCGCCGCCTGAGTACGACGCTCAGCGCTGGGTGATCTCCTTGGCCAGGAGTTCGGCGATCTGGGCGGTGTTCAGGGCGGCACCCTTGCGGAGGTTGTCGCCGGTGACAAAGAAGTTCAGTGCGCGAGGGTCGTCGAGGGCACGACGAATCCGGCCGACCCAGGACGGGTCGGTGCCGACCGCGTCGATCGGCATCGGGAACTCCCCGGCCGCCGGGTCGTCGACGACGATCACACCGGGGGCGTTACGCAGCACGCCACGGGCACCCTCGGCGTTGATCTCGGTACCGAAGACCGCGTGCACCGCCACCGAGTGACCGGTGAGCACCGGCACCCGTACGCAGGTGGCGGTGACCTTCAGGTGCGGCGTACCGAGGATCTTGCGCGACTCGTCGCGCATCTTCATCTCCTCGGAGGACCAGCCGTCGTCGGCCGGTGAACCGGCCCACGGCACCACGTTGAGCGCTATGGGTGCGGGGAACGGGTCGAGGTCGTCGCCGACCGCCTGCCGCACGTCCCCGGTACGCGAACCGAGCAGCCGGTCGCCGGCCACCTTGGCCAACTGGTCGTGCAGCGTGTCCGCGCCGCGCTGACCCGCCCCGGAGACCGACTGGTACGAGGCGAGCACCAGCTCGCGCAGGCCGTACTCGCGGTGCAGCGGGGCGACCGCGACGATCATCGCCAGGGTGGTGCAGTTCGCGTTGGCGACGATGCCCCGGGGGCGGTGCTGGACCTCTTCGGGGTTGATCTCCGGCACCACCAGCGGGACGTCCGGCGCCATCCGGAAGGCGCCCGAGTTGTCCACCACGATCGCGCCCCGGCGTACCGCGATCGGCGCCCAGTGCGTGGCGACCTCGTCCGGTACGTCGAACATCGCGACGTCGACGCCGTCGAACGCCTCCTCGGTCAGCGCCTGGACGGTCAGCTCCTCGCCCCGGCACCGGACCTTGCGCCCGGCCGACCGCTCGGAGGCGAGCAGGCGGATCTCACCCCAGACGTTGCGACGCCCGGTGAGCAGTTCACACATCACGGTGCCGATAGCGCCCGTCGCCCCGACCACGGCCAGGGTGGGCAGCCCGGCCATCCGCGCTACCGTCCCGTTCCCGCGTACACCACGGCTTCGGTGTCACCACCGAGGTCGAACGCCTCGTGGATGGCGCGTACGGCGGCGTCGAGGTCGGTGTCCCGGCAGACCACGGAGACCCGGATCTCCGAGGTGGAGATCATCTCGATGTTCACGCCGGCCTGGCCGAGCGCGGCGAAGAAGCCGGCCGCGACGCCCGGGTGCGAGCGCATCCCGGCGCCGATCAGGGAGACCTTGCCGACGTGGTCGTCGTAGAGCAGGCCCTTGAAGTTGACCGACTCCTGGATCTTGCTGAGCGCGGCCATCGCGGTCGGGCCGTCGGTCTTCGGCAGGGTGAAGGAGATGTCGGTGCGTCCGGTGCCCTCGGTGGAGACGTTCTGCACGATCATGTCGATGTTGATCTCGGCGCCCGCGACCGTGTCGAAGATCCGCGCGGCGGCGCCCGGCTCGTCGGGCACGCCGACGATGGTGATCTTGGCCTCGCTGCGATCGTGGGCGACGCCGGTGATCAGTGCCTGCTCCACAGGAAGCTCCTCCGTCGATCCGATGACCATCGTGCCGGTGTTGGTCGAGTATGACGAGCGGACGTGAATCGGGAGTCCCGCCCGGCGGGCGTACTCCACGCTGCGCAGGTGCAGCACCTTCGCGCCGCAGGCGGCCAGCTCCAGCATCTCCTCGTAGGTGATCTGCTTGATGTGCCGGGCGTTGGGGACGATCCGCGGGTCGGCGGTGAAGACGCCGTCCACGTCGGTGTAGATCTCGCACACGTCCGCGTGCAGTGCGGCGGCCAGCGCCACGGCGGTGGTGTCCGAGCCGCCCCGGCCCAGGGTCGTCACGTCCTTGGTGTCCTGCGAGACACCCTGGAACCCGGCGACGATGACCACGGCGCCCTCGTCCAGCGCACCCTTGAGCCGCCCCGGGGTGACGTCGATGATCCGCGCCCGACCGTGCACCGAGGTGGTGATGACACCCGCCTGGGAACCGGTGAACGAGCGGGCTTCGTACCCCAGGTTGTGGATCGCCATGGCGAGCAGCGCCATCGAGATCCGCTCCCCGGCGGTGAGCAGCATGTCCAGCTCGCGCCCGGGCGGCAGCGGGCTGACCTGGTTGGCCAGGTCGAGCAGCTCGTCGGTGGTGTCGCCCATCGCCGAGACGACCACGACGACGTCGTCGCCGGCCTTCCGGGCGGCCACGATCCGTTCGGCCACCCGCTTGATCCGCTCGGCGTTGGCGACGGAGGACCCGCCGTACTTCTGCACCACGAGTGCCACGACGGCGCACTCCCTCCCAGTTGCCTGAGCGTGCCGACGCCGCCGGCACCGGGGCCGGCGGCGCGGGTCGGACGACCTCAGGGTATCGGGCCGCTCTGACCGCCGGGTCAGGTGATCCCACGATCCGGCCCGGCGTGGCGGGACGGGTGGTGTGCGACACGCCGGAAAGGCCGACCTTTCCGGGGGTGTCCGCAAGGGCACCCAACGCCGAGAATGGCCGGGTGTACGCCGCCCACCGTCCCGTCGTCCGTCTGACCGCCCCGATCGCGTTCGCCCTGCCCGTCCTGCTCGCCGGCTGCTCCTCGGATCCGCCGGACGATCCGCCGCCCCCGCCGAGCGCCGCGCCACGGCCGGCGGGTCAGGAC